>JBDHXS010000126.1:0-12517 GCA_039810845.1 Runella sp.
TGTTGTAGAAATACTTTATTGAGGGTTTTAGCACTGGCAGCTTTGTTTAGGCGACCAAAAGTCAACGATGAGTAAGCGCGCTCGTTTTTATAAGCAGCCTGAAACACCAACTGATCAAAAGGAAGCTTCTCTGTAATGTCGTAGTTGAGGTTATTAAACAGATAGTCCATAAAACCTGCCCCCATATACTCTCTGCTTTTGCGTGGATTGATGGCGAAAGTGAAATTGGATGCGCTCAGTGTTTTTTCTAAAAAAGAATGATGAATAGCGGAGTTAGCCCAAGTCCGCTGGTACTCCAAATCAATCAAATAGTCTTTCAATACCTGTGAATCATTGGCATAAACGACAAAATTTTTGTGAAAAGCTACATAGGTTTTTGGAAAACCTTTGTAAAGTCCACCAAATAAAATAGAAGGAAGTTCAAACCAATCAATTGTATAGACATATCCTCCCTGAAAAGGCTCATAAGGAACTCCTTTGTTTTTATTAAAAAGTACCGATAAACGTTTAAAAAAACCTTCCAAACCACTTTTAGGATGTATTTGTTGGAGGAGAATTTGGCCTTTTGTTAGTACATTATTAGGTTCTAATTGGCACAAAATCAGTTCCTTATTGATATTTCGATAAAAAGAGTCTAATCGAGCATTGCCCAGCAGTGTCAAAAGGTTTTTTCGCGATTGATTGACAGAATCAGTCGAAATATTATTCAATTGTGCACGCAATTTTCGACTAAAAGTAGCACCATCATCAAAACCTAAGCGATACATTACTGCTGTGTTGTTAGGAATAAAAAAAGTACTTTTTAAAGGACTGGCTTTTTGATTATTGAGTGCTTCCAGATACCCTTCCAGTTTTATCTTTTTGCCTTTAGAGGTCAAAGTGGGATTTTTGGAAGAAAAAAACTTATCCAAATGTAATCCTTCAGTTTTAGGTAAAAAAGACAAGAAATAAAGTAAGCCAGCATCGGGATGGGCCAAAGCATCGTTGCGAAGTGCATCAGAAAGCAGCACATTATCCATGTAAATACTCAAATCACTTCCTTCTTGTTTAATACTTTCAAAACGACTGGTATTGGTAGTGCGAAGTGGACTTGTCGCAAAACGTACCCAATCTTCCAATACATCACCAGAAGTGCAAGAAACCAAAAAATTATTGAAGAAAGTATAGGCAAATAAGGGCTCTGAATTAGGATTTGTGACATCATAAATTTTTTTTCCATTATGGATGTGCGACGTCACCCGTACTTTCGAGGAGGAAGGCCCTTCCAACCAATTATAGCTTTGGAAGGCTTCGAGAGGTAAAAAAACTAAGTAGGTGAAGCGCCCGCTTGATGTTTTTTGGAGGACATAGGTAATAGAACGGCCTTTCAGTAATTGCTCGGGTAGGTTACTCTCGTCCGACAATTGTCTAAACAAGTCAATCTGTCGGGCAGCTAAGTTGAATAACGGCACATCACGCATTTCGATACCTCCTTTCTGAACTTTGTAGGTGGTATCTTGTAAGCGTTGGCTTTGAACTAAAAAGAAGGCATTTTCAGGTAGTAATTTCCAAACTGAAGCTGAGTATATCTGCCACAGCTGAAAACTCAAACACACAGCAAATAAAATAGCCAATGAAATGCCAACAATTAAACCTCTTCTTTTCATAGTAGAAAGCAGTAGTGGGGCCGCCCGTGCGGCAGTGGGTAGTAGGCAGTTATTGAATAAATTATCTACTGCTTACTGCCAATGTTAAATTTAGGGTGCTTTTATTGCTCTTACCTTGCCATTCAATTCTAAGCGAAAACGGAGTAGCTCTTTGAAACTTTGAATGCAAACTTTAATAAGTTTCCAACGCAAAATCGAAACCGTACCTGTGAGACGTTCCTTGTGCGTAATGGGTATATCAAAGGTTTTTTCTCCTGCTTTTTTTGCCATTACTGCCAAGAAAATATTAGGAGCAAATGGCTCAGGGTTAGGCAATTGAGCTAATAACTTTTTGAGATAACTTCCTTTGATAAGCCGAAAAGGAATATTAGCATCATTGATAAAAGTGCCATATACAAAGAATATCGTGTATTTCAGAATCCGCGTAATGATTAATCTTGCACCCGCATCGTGACGAATTTGACGATAGCCCATCACAAAATTGGACTCATTACGTTTCTCCCACAATTTTTTTACATCATCGGTCACAAACTGATCATCACTATCAGTCTGAAATACCCATTCAGCGTTCAGTTCGGCGGCTTTTCTATAGCCATTTACCACAGCATTTCCATGTCCGCCGTTGGGTTGGTGTACAACCAAAAGATTTTTGATGCTGGGAGCAATACGGTCAAGAATGGCTTTAGTACCATCTTTAGAGCCGTCGTTGATGACAATAAGCTTGGTTTCTTTGTCTGGAAAAGTATTGGTGAGGAAAGATGTCCACATATTTACAACCTGCTCAATACACTCTTCTTCATTATAAGCAGGCATCACAATCGAAAAATAAAGGCTCATTATTTAATTAGGGATTTGTGTTTCATAATGCGCAAAGCACATAGTCGAAACGTGAATTTCACTAAAATTTCCCCAAAACTACTCAAAAAAAGGCGTGTAGCCTACGTTTGAGTAAGAAGGATTTATTTTGTGGTTATCAAACACCTTGCCAATTTAGGGTGCATACTTGTCTTTGAGGTTGTTGATCGGTTTTTCAATCAGGTACCATGAAAGGGTTGCTACGAGGGTGGTAAGCGAAAATAGTATCAAAATTTGAAGTGTGTGCATCTCTTGGAAACCTTCAATATTGCGGCCTAATTTGTTGAAAAGCCGTACTACTGGGTGATAGGCTGGCGAGTGATAATGATTATAAACAAAGTTGTGATAGATATAAAGGCCGTAACTGATTTTTCCCAAATAATTGCTAATGGGATGCTCCAGAAATCGTTTGAACCAGCCTTTATATCCAATAATAGCTCCGCCAATAAGAAACATAAAGAATATGGAGGCAAAAAAGCGTTCCCAGATATTGATATACAGATTTTGATCTTGAGTAACACCTGCTTTGGTCAATTGAGCAGAAAGTAGAAAAATAATCGTTAATACCCCAAAACTTAGCCCCAAATACAAGCGATTGTTGAATAATTTTTGAAAAAAAGGACGATGATACAATTGCGAATAGGCCATCAAAGCACCAAACCCAAAAGCATCTAAGGCAGTTGGCATAGTCACATAGGAAACATACCAAGGCTGGTCTATTTTTAGGAAATAAGCACGTAATAAGACACTAAAGGCAATTAAAATGCTGAAAAAAGGTACAATGTAGCGGCGTGGAATAAAGAAAATGAGCAATGGGAAGAAAATATAAAACTGCTCTTCGACGGCCAATGACCAAAAGTGGTCAGTTACTCCCAACCACGTTTTTTTGATGGAAATATAAATATTGGAGGCGTATAAAATTTGCCACCACTCCTTGCCTCGTACTGAAGGGTCATGCAAGAGCCACAAAACAAGCAAAGAGAAATAATAAATAGGAAAAATGCGGAGTGTGCGTCGGATGTAGAATTTTTTCAAGTAATTCCCTAAACCACCCTCTTTACCGTAGTTTTTATCTTTGCTGCTGAGCAAAATGCGGGCAATAAGAAAACCACTCAAAACGAAAAATAAATTTACTCCCAATTTACCAAAAGGCAATGTATGAGGCTCTGGCATCCAATGATCCCACAATACCAGAGCCACGGCAATAAAACGCAATCCATCTAATTGGATGAGATAATTGTCCTGATGTTTCACCAATTTGTTTTAATGTTTTGTTTCTCAGTTTTTTCAAAGGTTACTACTTCGCAATCTGCATTTTCCAGATACAGTTTTCCTTGGCGGTCATAGTGAAGCCAACGTACGCGGTATGTACCCTCTTCCACTTCCTGTGCCGAAATGGTGGCCGTAGAGCCTTTGATAAAATAGCGATTGTAGTTGAAAATATTGCGGAATGAATGTTTCCGTGCTTGCCAAGTAGGGAAGACGTACTGATTTTTGGAATTAGACAAGACGATATACAGACCCCCGTCACGCAAATCGTAAAGACGATAGTTGGGCTGCGAAAGCGTGAGTGTATTATTAATAACTTGGCATGCTTTGCCACTTACCACACTATCTTTGGGAAGAGAAATGGCCGCTAAAAATAATTTAGGAGCTTGGTAAATGTTACTTGAAACAGGGCCTTCATTACGCCAATTGAAACTGCTGCTGGTGTTGTACTTTCTTAATTGAATCGCGTCATAGAGATGATAATGCTGGTTGCAGGCATACAGATAGGCTGCTCCTACTACAAAAGTAACCGTCAACACTTCTCGAAAGACAGAACTTACAAGACGTGTAAGGTAAGCAACATTGAAACTTAGCAGTAAAGCAGAATACAGTTTATAGCGACTTGTCAGCATAATGTCGGCACCCAACCCCGTTCGAGAATAGGTAACGATGAGGCCAGTTGCCAACGCAAACAACACACCACCCAGATAAAAATAATCGAAGGAATCCAGTACAAAATTGCGTTTCCAATAACTTCTTAATATGTAAAGGAGCATACTCAAGCTCACAAACAAAGTCAGTCTGCCAATCCAAATGGGCATTTGATAGGGGAAATTACCAAAGGGCAGCCCTTCGGCCAATGAGCCACAAAACAATACATAACTATGCAGCATAGCTCTCATACCACTCGACGCACTCAAATCGGTTGGAGGGTTTTGGTAGTCCCAAAAATAAAGTGTGATACTGAGAGTGCTGAAGACTACCCAAATAGCGGCAATATTCCAGCGCTTTTGTAGTAATAAAATACCGAGTGCTAAAGGAAAAATTAGTAATCCATTGCCACTGGTAAAAAGCCCCATAAAGGCCATTGGTAAAGCCCACCACCAATATTTATCGGCGCGGCTGAGTCTCCAAAACGTCAACATTGCCCAAGCTACAACCCAGATATTTTGGATAGCAGCCATGCCCCAAAGCGCATTCTCCCAAAAAGCTAATGAGAACCAAAAGGTGGCGATGGGTAAAGCATACCAAACGGCTCCTGCTAAGGGTTTAAAAAAGCGCGTCAAAAGCCACCAAATTAAGAGCAAAGCCAAATTGCCAAAAAACATCAAGTGCTCGTAATTGATGTGACCGAAAATTTTGTAGTCAATTACAGCAACTAAACGTGTAAGGGCTATGCGGTGTTCGTTATGTTGGCGGTAAATTTCGTAGAGTTTATCGCCAACACTTTCAGTTTTTTCAAAATTGAGGACAGTGGCCTTGAGCGCGTGGTCATCCCACTTAGGAATATTGATAGCATAGCGGTTCCAAAGCTGATAATAAACAAATATCAGCGCAAAGGTGACGATTAAGGAAGCTACTGCTCTTTTGTTCATCGACAAAATTAGTGAACGAGGGTTGAAGCGAAAGACCCAATAGTGTTAATAATATTATTGACATCCAACCCCGATTGCGCTTGATGGTAACTTTGGCTGCCATAGCGGCCATTGGGATAGCCTTGCGCGGTTAAAGACTTAAAGTTTTTTGGATGAATGCCTGCTTCCAGTAGTTTTACCGAAATCTGTTGGGCTAATCCTCCAATACTGACGTGTTCTTCCACTACTAAAATGTTTTCTACTTTTCGTAATGCTTCAGCAGTCGCGTTAGTAAGGTCAAGGGGAAGAGTGAGTGCAGTATAAACGTCACATTCGTTTTGCAAACCCGCTTGTGTTAATGCTTTTAACACATTAGCTACGATTGGACCAAGAGCCACAATCGCCGTAGGGGCATTGACTGAATGATTTATTTTTTTCAAAGAACCCGACAATTCGGCTCCTTGGGGAGTGAGAGGACCTACTCCAAGGCGCAGATAAGCAGGACGCTTTTCTTGTAAGATTTGTGTTAAAACGGATTCGACTTCGTCACTAAAGGCAGGAATCCAGGTTTTTACGTTTTGCAAACTACTCAAACACGCCAAATCCTCAATGGCATGGTGGGTGCTTCCCATGATACCATAGCCATATCCGCCGCCGTTGCCCACCAAAAAAACAGGAAGATTGTGCAAGCAAGCATCGTTGCGAAATTGTTCTAAACAGCGATAGACCACAAATGGAGCAATACTATAGCAAAATACCTTATATCCTTTGTAAGCCATACCTGCCGCTACCCCGACCATGTTTTGTTCGGCTACACCTGCGTTGATAAAACGTTTCCCCAATTTTTCTTGCAAGTTTTCAAGGGCATTGTAACCCAAATCGCCTGTGATAAACACAACCGATTCGTCGGCAAGGGCTAATTTCTCAATAGCGGCTGAAAATTCTTTACGCATAACTTTATATATCCTTTTGAATAACCTCAGTCAGAGAAGGAGTCTTAAGAAGTTGATGAAATAACTACAAATTAAGCAAAATTCATAGGGCTACCCAAATATGGCTGTATTTAGTGGGAGATATTGCTCTCCTGAACAGCATCAAAAGTGAAGGGTTGCCACTGGATTGTCAATACGTTGTTTTGGGTGGTTGCAAGACCGATTTGGTACTTATCCGTAGGAAAATGTTTGTACGAAAAATCCGTGTGAAAAATAGGGTAATAATAATTTTGCCCCATTAAAAAAAAACGGATACTGCGCCGATTATACAATGTATGAATAAGATACGACTTTGATTTATTTTTATTCCTGAATGCAATGTAATAGTCTTTTCCTCGACCAAAATGATTAATGCTATCGGCTTTCCCCTCAATTGATAACATTTTATTGTGTTCCGAGTGATTGATTTTGAAATCTTTTACCGATTCCTCTTTGTCAATTATTTGATTGAAAGGGGCGTTGGTAATGTCATAATGCAGTAGCTTTTGGGCTTGTTGCATAACAATTTTTGAAGCGCTTTCCCAATAGGAAGTATCGCGATAAATAAACCACTGACGATTAGTCACCCAGTTATATTGGCCCGCTGTATAGGTTCGTCTGTATTCGGCAAATACTGAATAAAAATGAAAATAGGAAAGTATCCAGAAACCTAATGTTCCTACTAAAAACAAGCGATAAATGCCCCAGTGTTTTCGTAGAAAAGGAAGTAAGGACAAATATCCTAAAATCAGCACTACAACCGAATTGATACGGTAGCGGTTGATGTGCAAAAGCAAACTATCTTCAGTGACTCTGGAAACGCAAACTAACAATCCTGTTAAAATGAAAAAAGTAAAGCTCCCAAACAAAAAAATAGATAATTGAGTGGCAGAAGAGCGGAAGTTTGTAAAAAATGATTTTAACGATTGAAAAATAACAACACAAGCAAGTACCAAAACAATGAAACCTCCTAAGATAGATTCTATGTCGTTTATTTGCAATGTTTTAGGCCAAGCATCATCCCAGTTGAGTGCAGAACCAAGAAAAACCAAAAAATTGATAAATACATAGAACGAATGAGAGGATATATTTTCTAAAGGGTTGTTTCGGCTCAGGATTTGGGTATAGTTATAAAAATAAATAATGGTAATAGAAACAGTAATTACCAGCCATAGTAATGCCTGTCTCCACCGTTTTTGCACAATTAACGATACAAAACCCGTACTTAGAATCAAAATACCATTGCCAAATGTATAAGTACATAGTACGGCACACAGAAGGGCTAACCAAAAATGCGACTTGCGACTTGTAGATAGCCAATGCACAGTAAGAATTGCAAAAAATGAAACCGAACTATAGGCCAAAGTAGCCGCAGGCCACAAAACCCCATCGTAGGAATAACAAGGCTGAAAAAGAATTAACGAAATAGGAAATAGATATAGTAACGAATATCCTGCTGCTTTTAGCTGTTGCCAGCACACTACCAAAATACCCAGCAATGACAGATTCCCTATTAAAATAATTAAGTAAAACGATATTTGCCCTGTTAGTAAATATTGTAAGAGTACAACAATTCGGGTATAAAAAAGGCGGTGTTCGACAAACTGAGCCGTTAATAGCGATACTTTTTGGGCATAATCATTGCCTGCGGAAACATAATTAGCAAGAAAGTGTAGAATCAGCTCAAAGTCATCTCCTTGGGGTATATCCACGGCAAAATATCCCAGAAAAATACTAAATATGGCAAGCGGAAATACGACACTTATTTTTCTAATAAATGAGTTAATATTGATTTTTTTCATCTGAATGGGGCTTGGAGAGGCATATTCAGAATGTCACTTCTTTCTCTGCTTCACCAATGTCATAATCTCTTCAGAAGTGCGGAATGTTTTTTCTCCTTTTTGAATTTTAGTGCGGATAAATTTGGGGCGTTTCTTGGTCTCTTCAAAGATTTTACTGATGTATTCGCCTAAAAATGAAATGCCCAGCAGCGTTAAACCTCCAAACATTACAATGAGGATAATCACTGTTGTAAACCCTTGTGGGGTATCAGGTGCAATGAAATACTTGGCGAAAATCTGGTAAAAAATCCCCAAAATAGACAAACCTGTGAGCATAAAACCAGCATAACTCATCAGCTCTAATGGAGCAAAACTAAACGAGAAAATGGCTTTTTTAGCCCACCAGATATTTTTGC
Source organism: Runella sp. (assembly GCA_039810845.1). GTDB lineage: Bacteria > Bacteroidota > Bacteroidia > Cytophagales > Spirosomataceae > Runella. The sequence continues at coordinate 8,513 of JBDHXS010000126.1, forward strand.
GCCAGTTGTTGGTCGAAACTCCAAACATTCTTTCAGGGCGCACATAGTCCACGCCGGTTTGCTTAAAACCAACCCACGCCCGGAGGCCACGTAGAAACTGTTCTGTCTCGGGTAAAGCTACCAATTCTTTGACCACTTTACGGTCAATCATGGAAAAGTCACCAGCATCTCGAGGAATAGGGACGTAGCTGAGATTTTGAAAAACCTTATAGAATGTCTTGTAAAAAAAATGAATATGAGGCTTCATTTCTCGCTGTACACGTACTCCATACACTACGTCGTAGCCATTACTCCATTTTTCATAAAACTGCGGAATGATTTCGGGGGGGTCTTGCAAATCTCCGTCCATGAGTACGACAGCATCGCCTGTAGAAATCTCCATTCCACTCAAAAAAGCCGATTGTGAGCCAAAATTGCGCGAGTGAGTAATTCCAATCACATTAGAATCACGCTGACAAATTGTATTAATTACTTCATCCTGATTGTCGGGAGAAGCATCATTAACAAAAATAATCTCATAGCGTACCTTCATTTCATTGAAGGTTTTTACCAACCGTTCGTACATAAACGGAATCGCCTGCGCGTCTTTGTAGCAAGCAATAATGGACGTAATAACAGGATTGAGTTTTGGGTTTTGGAAAGCGGGTAGTACACGCTGTTCGTATTGGCTATTTATTTGCCAATCATAGTATTTCTTTAGCCCCTCTGCCAATGATGTGCGTGCTTTCCAGCCAAGATCTTGTTCGGCTGCGGTAGGGTCTCCATACCATTCGACCAAATCCCAACCACGGTTGGGCATACTTCCCCAAGTAGGAGGCTGAGTCTGACCGAAGGTCTGACCCGAAATCTCCACCAACTCCCGCATAGTGGTTTTTTGCCCTGTGGCAATGTTATACGATTTGCCCGAAATGGCACTGTTTACTCGTAATGCTGCATCCAAGAATGCCTCTACGCAGTCGTCGGCATAAACAAAATCACGGCTGATGTCGGGTGAAACAAGCGGGGGGTATTTGCCTTTTCGTGCTTCTTCTATCAATCTTGGAATCAGGCGATCGGGTTCTTCCCAAGCACCATAAATGGAGTAGAGACGTAAATTAAGGGCTTTGCGCTGATAAACTTTGGCATAAAACTCAATCAAATAAGCTGCCGAGACTTTAGAAACAGCATAATGGCTATTGGGTTTTACGGGGTCAGTTTCTTTGGGGGCAGCGCAGTTGAAGCCATATTCCGAACTGCTACCAGCATGAATATAGACGGTTTCATCGGTACAACTTTCAAGAATATTAACCGTCCCGATGACGTTGGTTTCGTAGGTAAGATTGATGTTTTTCTGTTTGCTATAAGCACCATAAGCCGCTAGATTGAAGATGGTACGGGGCTTATATTGCTCAAAAATCTGTTCGACGGAGTTATTGGATAAAATATCGCAATGAACAATATTTTCAAATGGCACATCCAACAGTTTTAACCGCCAAGCTTTGGTGGCATCGTGGGTAAGGGCATATACGTCCTTCCGAACGCTGAAAATATCCTTAAACAAATTGGCTCCTATGAAACCGCTGGCACCAAATACAAAAATCGGGCCTTTGAGCTGGTGTATTTTATCTTGGTAAATCAAAATAGGTCTAATTTGTCACGCCATAAGCGTTTGAAACATCATTTTTCGCCTGTTCGTATTGCGCATCACTCATGGGCAAATAATGCCATTCCATGCGATTTTCCATGTAGGATACTCCTTTTCCCTTGACTGTGTGAGCGATGATAACTTTTGGCAAACCATTTGAACGATTTTTAGCAACCTCAATCACTTCAATCAATTTAGTGGGATTATGACCATCAGCTTCAAATACGTCAAAACCAATGGCTTTCCATTTATTGGCATCAGCAGAATTTCCCAGAATATCAGTAGTATAGCCAAAACCTTGTAGGCCGTTTCTGTCAATTAAAATAATGAGATTATCTAATTGGTTTTGAATGGCATAATGTGCCGCTTCCCAGGTAGTTCCTTCATTGGTTTCCCCATCCGACATCAGTACATACGAAAATGAATCATCACTTGATAGTTTTGCTGCGTGAGCAATACCAGCAGCAATAGGTAAGCCATGACCTAAAGAACCCGTGGCAAAAGAAATTCCTGCGTGCTGATTGGGAGCAGGGTGGGCAGGAAGGGTAGTCCCGTCTTGGTAAAATGTATCTAATACCTCATCCGAAATTTCGCCTAAGTGGTTGAGAGATACATATAAGGCGGCAGCAGCGTGACCTTTGGAAAGAATAAAGGAATCTTGATGGCGTTTTTGGTTAATCAACGCAGCAATTAGTAAATCTATGCAGCTCAGTGAGCAACCAATATGACCCGCATTGGCTTTTTTGTAAAGCCCTAAAACCTTGAGACGAAGCCCTCCGCTAAGTTTCAAATAGTCTGTTCCGATGGCTTGAGTTTGGACCATTAATATCTCTTTCCTTTCAAATCCATTAATTCAATTTCCTTTCCGTCAGTTTTTTTCAAGCGTATCTTATCCACGTTGACAGTATCTAACTTTTGCACAAAGATACCGTCTTTTGGCAAATACAGGTTAAAATATTGTGCATCAACCACCGAATAAGGCAGATAAGTCTTGTCCATGGGATTATCAAACTTAGCCAATGGGGCTGGTAAAAAGAGGGTGTCACCTTTTTCATAGAGTTGTTTGGCTTTTTGAGCCGCTGCATAGTGAGGATTAGGCTGTCGTGGTTCAGTACGGTAATTATACTTAGGTGAGCGGTCAGCATAAATAACTTTAAGGGTTTGACCCACAAAAAACAGTTGAATACCAATTAGTGATATGATGCCCCATTTTAAATGGTTTTTTATTTGCCATAACCGTTCTAAAGCAATGCCTGCCAAAATGGTTATGTAAGGAAAAGAAAACCCTGAGTATCGTTGAGTTAGGCCATACGTATGCCCACTTCTTACCGCATTAAAGATAAGAAAAGCAGTGGGGATAATACCGATGATGAGCAGAAACCAAAGGAGTTTTTTTTGATAGTAAACATTGTTATTAAAGAGAATTTCGATGGCTAAATAGGTCATAAAAACACCCCCCGATAATACCCAGAAGCCAAACGTTCTGTCTTTAAATAAGAATGCACTTAATCCTAAGCCAACAACCGATGTAACGACTAACCAATTAGATTTTGGATGTTTTTGTTGCGAAAAACGATACGAAAAGATGAATAAAATACCTATAAATAAAGAAACCACTATGTTTTTCTTTCCTTCCAGTTTATCCACCAAACCGTTGGTAAACACCCATAAATCGCTAAAAATCGGTAAGCTTTTTTGAAATACATTCCCCACCGTGGCGGGTAGAATTATTCCGTATGGGTTATTATAAGGCCGATGGAGAGCACATTCAAGATAGACCTTAGATTGATGGTTAAGGCTGAAAAGTGTATATTGTCCACCACCGTAAAGAAGCCACCATGCGAGCCCCGAAACTGCAAAAACTCCTGCGACTCCGAAGGCAATCCAACTTTTGAATTTGCGAATAAAGAAGAGTACATAAACTCCATGCGCTAATAAAACAGAAGCCACTAAAAAATGTGAATATAGTCCTAAAAGGGATGAAATACCGTAGAAAACGTACCATTTTAGAGCGGATTGCTTTTTCTCATCGGCCTCTAAGGCACGTAGCAAACAGTAAGAAGCCAGTAAGGTTAAGAAAAAAGTCAGTGAGTAGTTGCGTGCTTGCTGGCTATAAGTAATAAAAAAGGGTTCGATTGCCGCCAAAGTCGCTGTTGTAAGGGAAAGTGAGTTGGATTTGAAGAAATGTTTGGTGAAAACAAAAAGAAAGAATACTGTCAAAACACTGAAAACAACAGATAATAGCCGAGCAGAAAAGTCAGAAATATTGAAAAGATTGAGCCAATGGTGTAATAAAAAGTAGTAAAACGAGCTATTGCCAATGTCACTGCGCGTCATGGCTTCATAATAATCTGCTAATTTTTTTTCATGCCAAAATTCTT
>JBDHXS010000127.1:0-12433 GCA_039810845.1 Runella sp.
CCAGCGGAGTTAAAAAATGGCGTGACAACGCATTCGTCGGGCAACCACGCCCAGGCGATTGCGTATGCCGCAGGGCTGGTAGGGGCTAAGGCGTACATTGTGATGCCTCGCACAGCGCCCCAAGTCAAAAAAGACGCCGTACGTGGCTACGGCGCTGAAGTAATCGAATGTGAACCCACGCTCGAAGCCCGTGAAAGTACTGTGGATGAGGTGATTGCTAAATATGGTGCCACGATGATTCACCCCTTCAACGACTATCGCGTTATTGCAGGACAAGCCACCGCTACCAAAGAACTTATTGAAGATTACGGCAAGTTTGACACCATCATGGCGCCAGTAGGCGGTGGGGGATTGCTCAGCGGTACGGCCTTGGCAGCACATTACCTTTGCCCGACTGCCGAAGTCATTGCGGGTGAGCCCGAGGGGGCTGCCGATGCGGTGTTATCGTTCAAATCAGGACGGATTGAAAAAGCCCCTTACATCAATACCATCGCCGACGGACTTTTGACTAATTTGGGTGACAAAACCCTCGAAATCATTCGTTTGCACGTCAAAGACATTCTTCTTACGTCCGACCCTGAAATCATAGCTGCCATGCGTTTGATTTGGGAACGGATGAAAATTGTGATTGAACCTTCTTGCGCCGTACCTTTTGCGGCCTTGCTCCGTAACAAAGAGCGTTTTACGGGCAAAAAAGTAGGCATCATCCTCACAGGCGGCAACGTCGATTTGGGGAAATTGCCGTTTTGAGAATTGGGAAGGAGACAATATTTTTGCGTCGAGAATGGTGAAGTGTAACGCCATTCGACATTCTGCACTCGAAACTGGTCACTCAAAAAATGTCTCTCACTACACTTGGCCTTGAGCTACCTACTGACCCGCGTTGGGTAAACATTGCTGAAATGCAATTGGAAGAAATCCTGATTGACCACGCTTATTGTGAGCAAAAAGCCGCTTCGGCTTGTATTTCGATGATTGTGCATTTTCCCGAAAAAGAAAAATTGGTCGAGGTAATGACGCCCGTCGTTGCCGAAGAATGGGCGCACTTTCGGATGGTACTGAAAGAACTCCACAAGCGTGGCTATAAACTCGGGCGCGCTCGTAAAGACGAGTACGTCAACCGTTTGCAAGAAGTGGTGAAGAAAAAAGGCGACCGTGACGAAGTATTCCTCGACCGCCTTTTGTTTTGTGCGCTCATCGAAGCCCGAAGTTGTGAGCGGTTTAAATTACTATCACAACATATTTCCGACGAGGGACTACGGAGCTTTTATCATGAGTTGATGATTTCGGAGGCAGGGCATTACCGAAACTTTATCGAATTGGCCGAAGAATACCTCCCCACCGAAAAAGTACGCGAACGCTGGAAACAACTCTTGGCCGAAGAAGCCAAAATCATGCAAACCCTCGAAGTGCGCGGTGACCGTATGCACTAAGTGCTGTGAAGTACAGTTAATTGTTATTTGTTAATCGTTATCCGTTTAAAATCATTGAATTATATTGAAACAAATATGCTAATTTATCATTAGAATTAATCTCCAAAATCAGCTATGAAACGTTTATTGTGTTTGTTTTTTATTGTGCAAAGTTGGGCGCTAAGTGCCCAGAACTGCGATTGTCGGACGAACCTTGACTCCTTAATTCAAAAAATAAGTACGGACTACGCAGGCTATAGCGACAAAGTCAGTAACTCTAAAAATCGACTTGCGTACGCGCGCATGGTCACGCAGTTGTGGATTCAGTCGGTGAGAAGCCCGTCGCGGGCGGAGTGCTTTGATATTTTGGCTACCTATATCAACTATTTTCAAGACAAACACCTCCAAATAGGTGTTTATAACAAAGAACACGCCGTCAAGATTTTTGACCCACTCACGGAAACTCAAGCCCGCCAACTTACCCAAAAAGTACCAAGTTCATCGCCCGAAGGGATTTGGTGGCATGATGAGAAAAAACTCAAAATTGCGATTGTAAAAGACGGGAAAACCGCCGATGCCTATAAAGGTATTGTACTTGAAAGTGCTGATACGACCTACAAAACGGGCCAGTTGTTTTCCAAAATCAAGAAAAACGGGACATTTTACAACGTTCACGAATTTGGCAGCTATTTGCTAAGCCTCGACCCGCGTGCGAAGTTTCAAGGAAATATTTTTTACAATTATTTTCCTTGGAAAAGGCTTTTTCCACACGCTACAACCCCTGCTGAAGAACAGGAGGCAGCCACTTGGCAAAACGGAAACAAAGGCTTGGCGTGTTGGAAACCTTCGCCCAACGTGGTGTGTGTACGAATTCCCACTTTTGGAATGCAATGGAGTCAATTTGAGACATTTATCAAAAAGAATGATTCGCTCATTCGAGCTACTCCGTATTTAATTATCGACGTGCGCAACAACGGTGGTGGCAATTTCGGCATGGAACTGCTCTTACCTTATCTATACACCAAGCCGTTTGTGGTCAAAGGAGGGCTGATGCAAGCCTCTATCAACAATAACCGTGTTTTTAGCAGCGATTACAGTAGCGACAGTACATTGTTACGAAAATTACGCCAAAATATCGGCGCGTACGTTCCCCAGCCTGATTTTCCTGTGAGCTACGAAGCGGCTTTGCCCAACCCCAAGAAAGTGGTCATTTTACAAAATGCGTTGTGCGGGAGTGCCACCGAGTACTCAATTCAGGTGGTCAAAGATTTTGAAAAAGTGACTACGATGGGCGAAAACACCATGGGGATGATGGACTACGGTGATTTGCGTCAACCTACCCCCATTCCATGCCCCGATTTTACGTTTGTGATTCCCATTGTCAAATCTTCGTGGACAGATACTGCCCCCATCGACCAAACGGGTATTGCCCCCAAAATTCAACTCAAGTCGCCTGAGTCGGACTGGTTGGGGGAGGCGGTTAAGTACCTCGAAAATCAGAGATAGGGGCTACTTTATTCGCGAATTTCCTTGCCCCGAACGGTCATTTCCCAGTCCCCAAAACTGCCATACAAAATAAATGAGCCGAATCTGAAATTGTCCACGATTTCGGTGCCTTCCGATACGCTGTCGTAAAAATCCTTATCGACTGGAAGCTCAAATTCAATGGCGTTTATGGCATTTTTGATGTGCTTTTTAATGCTGAGTGAGAAATTGGCTTGTTTTAGACGAATTTTTAAAATGTACTTCGGCTTTTTAGCTGCATTTAAAAGTTGTATTTGGGCTTTTAGGTCGGTATTTTCTTTTTTCAGCCGTTCAAGTTCTTCTGAATTACCTCCGCAGGAAGTTAGAAAGAGCATTAAAAACAGGAAAGTTAACAGATCGGTAACAGGGCGTTTCATCGTATTTTTTTTACCCAAATATAAGGCGATTTTATGGTACTACATTCAGGGATCTGTTTTTGCTGTTAGATGTACTGAATATGGGCCAATTTAGCAAAGAAACATTACTCATCAGCGAGGCATTAATTACTGCTATTCTATTGGTAAAGTTTCTTATTTGTAAACAATCGCAAATCCGAGTAACGAGACAACTGCAAATCATCTAAAAATAAGATGAAAAGGGGTTATTTTTCCAGCCTTCCGATGATGATGTCGCTGTTGCCCATGGAGGTAAGGGTGATGTTTCCAATAATTGTAAAAAAACTGAAAGAGCCTGAAAAAAAGACATTGTTACCAGAGTCAATAGCTACACTCGTTGCCAAATCATCGTTGAACCCCCCAGCTGACTGTACCCATTGGAAACCACCACCGCCAGCATATTTTGCAACGAATAAATCAAAGTTGCCCGCGGAGGTTTTTGTGATGGTTCCAAATTTAGCACTTCCTGCAAAAATACCTGTGATATAGGAGTTTTCATTAGCGTCAACAGTTATACCATATCCATAATCATACCCTGTCCCACCCGCCGAACGGACCCAAAGGAAGCTGCCAAAACTATTGTATTTTGCAATAAATACATCGAAATTTCCTGCTGAGGTAATACCATTGCTTTCAAATGTAGCAAAACTTTGAAACCCTCCTGTGACAGCTACGAGACCATTGGGACTCACTGCTATACTTTGTCCATAATCATGGCTGCTACCCCCTCCAGTTCGAAGCCATTGGATAACTCCATCACCATTATACTTTGCGATAAAGACATCAAAGCCTCCCGTAGAAGTAATGGAACTCCCGCCAAAAGTGGCAGTTTCTAAGTAGTGCCCTGTTACATATAGATTTCCATTGGAGTCTGTTGCAATATCTAAACCTCGATCGTCGCCTGTGCCTCCTGCTGATTTGACCCATTGTAAGTTGCCCGAACCATCATATTTGGCCATAAAAATATCTTCGCCACCCACAGAAGTAACTGTTTGATTATCAAACGTTGCTGTCAGTTTATAAAATCCTGTTACAAATACATTTCCACTTGCATCGACTGCAATGCCTTTGCCACTGTCTTCCAATGTACTTCCAGCAGACTTTACCCACTGAAAATTACCATTAATATCATATTTGGCTACAAAAATATCATCACGGTCTAAAGCAGTAATGGATGTATTTTCAAATGAAGCGGTTGCTCTGTAAAACCCAGTTATATACACATTGCCAGTTGCATCTACAGCAATACTTTGACTTTGGTCAGTACCCGTTCCTCCGGCCGATTTGACCCATTGCAAATTTCCTGTACTGCTATATTTGGCAATAAATACATCTGAATTTCCTGCTGAAGTAATGGTAGTAACAGCCATGTTACCGAAGTTGGCAGTACCTGAAAAATTTCCTACTACATATACATTTCCGCTGGCATCAATGGCAACTCCTTGGGCATGATCGCTCTCTGGACCTCCTTCAGAAGCAATAACAGTAATGTTAGGGGTCAGATCGGGATTGCTGGTGATTGTACATACCCACTTGTGTCCGTTAAATACACGAAGACACTTAAAAGTAATGTCGTAGGCTATATCACCTTCTGCTGGACTTGAGAGGGCCAAAATGGCATCGTATGTGAGCCGAGGATGGCTTGATGCTGGGGTAATTCCGTTAGGAGTAATAGTTATGCTTTGGCTTCTGACGCTCAAAACACTAACTGTCAGGATTAAAAATAGCAATAATGGTGTGCGCATGGTCGGTTTGTCATTTTTGTAGAGAGACGACAAACCGACTTTGCAGGGTTGTATCTTTGCAAGATTTTTTTGTTTTTTCTTTTTAGGATTCGATATTAATGCGCTTTAATAAACAATAATATCTTTTCGGGCGAACCTTTCACCCATTACATTAAGAGGTTAATTCTCTGCTAAAACTTCTTTGAGCCCTTCACTTAATTTTTTCATTCGATGATAAAATACCGTACTGTTTATACGTTTGTCCAGCTTGATTTTGAGTGTTCCTGGAGACGTTTTGATGTAGAAACGAGCTTTGTTGTCCAGTGCAATGTCTCCATCAATACGCGCATTGACAAAAGACATGCCTGAGGGTTCTAAATATTCATCTAAGCAGTGTTGCACTTTGCGGGTTTTCTTTTCGGGGTAATCTGCCGAAATCTTATACCACTCGTCCGATTCGCTGACTGAGATGCTTATATTGTCGCTGTCAATTTTTTTTGTTAAATAAGGAAGACATGCCATTATGATAACCAAACAGAATGTCATGAGAAAAGCGGCTGTTTTCATGGGTTGCTGATTTTAAAAAGTAAGGATGGATGTTAATATTGAAACAAATATAGTGTTATCAAAGATACTTTGCAATACATAGTACCTTGCACTAAAGAATATTTTGATAAACGGAAAAAAGTAGGGATGGATGGTAAATTTAGTGTAAAATCAATATTGGTGAAAGGCATCAGAAATAAAAGACAGCACTGTTGGCAAAGCTTTGCGCCAATAAGTCCACGTATGCCCCCCATCGCTAATGCGGAATTCGTGTGGGATTTCCTTTTTGCGCATGGCGATGTGCACTAAAGAATTGCCTTCGTACAGAAAATCATCATCACCGCAATCAATGTACCAACGCACCGCTTTTTTCTGATCGTCTGGAATGCTATTCACTAACTCCAACACACTTTGGCGTTTGTAATAGGCTTCTATTTCAGCGTCGGTGTAATTGACATCGGGCTTAGCGCGTTTTAGGTTTGCTTTGGTTGCTTCTAAACTGATAGGTCCAGTAGCAGCACTCAGCGGGCAGGCCGAAGAGAATAGCTCGGGATGGTGCAACGCATAAGTGAAAGACCCGCCACCACCCATGGAAAGGCCTGCTACCGCCCTGAATCGTTTGTTGGCTTTGATTCGGTACGTTTTTTCTACGTAAGGCATCAATTCCTGAAAGAAGAAATCCTCATAACGCCATTCATTTTTTGGGTCATTGGCGTAGCCTCTTTGCCCCGTATCAGCATCGGGCATCACAATAATCATGGGTGTAGCTTTGCCTTCTTCAAAAGCTTTGTCGGCAATGTGCTGTACTTCTCCAAATTGTACCCAGCCCGTTTGGTCATCGCCTGCGCCATGCAGTAAATAAAGAACGGGATAGGTACGCTGCGAGTTTTCGTAGTTAGGTGGCAAATAAATGGCAAATTTTCGATCACTTTTTAAGATTTTACTCGGCATGGTCAGGTTATCAAAAACTTTACTTGATTGCGCCGATAATAGATGCGTTGCTAAAAGTAGCGCTACATAGGTAAAAAGAAACGATTTTTTCATTCTGTTTGAGGAGTTTAAGAAATGTAAATAGCCATATGTGAGAAAAAGCCGATTTAAACTTAAATCGGCTCAATTACTTCTTTAAAAGTGCTTAGATGACTAACTTTACTTCTGCGGTCTTTTATAACGAATAGGAGCCGCTGGCTCGGGTTTGAGGGTTACACCTTGGGTTTTTAGAAGTTCCAAAGCCACCTGAACCGATTTTTCGAGTTGTGGATCGCCACCTTTGGCTACTTTAGCAGGGTCTTGATGGACTTCTATGTCGGGGGCAATGCCTTCTCCTTCTACCGACCATTTTCCATCCACGTCATAAAAACCACCGCGCGGTGCTACCATGCGGCCACCGTCAATAAACGGCGGGGTGTCCCATGTTCCGACCAACCCTCCCCACGTACGCGTGCCTACGAGTGGCCCTACTTTGGCTTGGCGAAACAAAAACGGCATCAAGTCACCGCCCGAACCCGCACGCTCGTTGACAATCATTACTTTAGGCCCCCAAAGCCCTGCCATGGGTGTAGTGAAAGGTTTGTGGTCGTTGGCGCGGCTGTTGAAATATCCCTGTAATTTTCGGGCTAATACATCCACAATATAGTCGGCAGCGGAGCCGCCGCCGTTGTTGCGTTCGTCAATCACCGCGCCTTTTTTGTCTTGTTGTGCAAAATAATAACGGTTGAAATATTCATAACCTCCATTACCCGTATTAGGAATCCAAACGTAGGCCAATTGCCCATTGGACAACTCCGACACTTTGCGGCGGTTGCCCTCTACCCAAGCTCGCGTACGGAGTTGTGCTTCGTTGGCAACGGGAACCACCGTAATCAACTTAGCGGCTTTTAAGTCGGGCGTAGCACCTACCCGAATTTTGATTTGGCGGTTGGCCGTACCTTCCAATAAACTGTAAATATCGGTTTCAGCATTCACGGGTATTCCGTTGATTTCCAACAGATAGTCACCTTCTTTTACTTCAATACCAGGGCCAGCAAGCGGCGCCCGAAGCTCTGGATTCCAGTTTTCACCCGTAAAAATTTTCTTGATACGGTACAGGCCATTTTCGAAGGCAAAATCTGCTCCCAAAAGCCCCGCAGGGTTGTTATTTTCTAAGGTTGGAAAATCGCCTCCTGAAGTATAAGAGTGCCCTACGGCCACTTCTCCCCCCAAAATATCTACCACGTAATTGAGGTCAGTGCGGTGACGAACGTGATCAATCCAAGGAGAATACCACTGGTAAATGTCATTCCAAGGCGCTCCGTGTACATTGCTGACGTACAAGAAATCGCGTTGATAACGCCATCCTTCACGGAAAATTTGCTTGTATTCAGCTTTGGGGCCTATCTGAATTTTTACGCCAGAGAGGTTCAACCGGCCATCGCCTACCTTGGCCGATGCGCTTGTCGCATTGGCAATTCCCCAAGTTGTTTCACTTCGATACAGTAAGTTTTTTCGGTCGTGAGATGTCTCCGCAAATTGAATACCTTTCAAGAAATCCTCGTTTTTTTGGTCTTTCAAAGTGTATTTGTGGAGGGTAAAGCCCAGTTGGTCGGGAATCGTTTCGGAGAAAAAGAGGCTACCTTCGGGGCCTGCCACAATGTCGCCGTAGTCTTTTACGGGCACTTTTGGTAAAGCCAAAATTCGTTGGTCAAGTCCTTCCAAATCTATTTTTACTACTACCTCTTTTTTGGTTTCGGCAGGTTTTTCGTCCTTTTTAGGCTCTACTTTTTTCTCCTCGGCTTTGGCTTTGTTTGGGGCAGGCTCTTCCTTTTTTTCTACTTTAGGTGCTTCTTCCTCGTCGCTTTTTGGCAAAAATGGCGAGGATTCTCCTTTCGCCAATACAATCATATACACCCCACGCGTCACAGGCATTTGGTAAGAACTCATGTCGAGCCAGCCCGTGTTGAGGGCATAGTTGGTACTGGCCAAGAAGTACAAATACTTACCGTTGGCATCCCACACGGGCGAAATAGCGTCCGACATTCCATCGGTCAACTGGTGCGTTGCGCCCGTTTCGATGTTGTGTACCTTAATGGCCTTGTACTGATTGTCTAAAATTCGGGCGTAAGCTACCCATTTGCTATCGGGCGACCACACAGGGTTCATACTCCGGTCGGGATGGGCGTAGCGTTCGGTATCTATCTTTTTGGGTTGGCCATTTTCAACGTTTACAACCCACAAATTATAGTCGGTGTCGGTGTAAGCCAAATGTTTACTATCGGGTGACCATGCTGGGCGAAAGAAAAACGTAGGACTCGGCAGCGCAATCGCGCGAGGTTTTTGCAGCCCTTCTTGGTCAGAAATCATCAACTGATACTCTCCGCTGGCGTCCGAAAACCACGCAATCTTCTGGCCGTCGGGCGACCACGTGGGATAGCGGTCGGCTACGCCCGAACTGTGACTAATGTTTCGCCAATCGCCGTTTTCTTTGGGCACCGTAAAAATATCGCCACGGTATTCAAACAAAGCCCGTTTGCCCGTGGGCGAAAGCGAGGCGTTCAATAAAGCCGTAGGACGTACATCTTGCCAACGGGGTAATGCCCACGTAAAATCGCCTTGTACATTGATAACGAGCTGTTTGGTTTGTCCCGTTTGCGGGTCGAGCAGGTGCAAATAGCCCCCTTGTTCATACACAATGCGGTCGTTGGAAGCATCCAAGCTTTTTACGTCAAAATCTTTATGAAAGCTGACCTGCTTGAGTTCATTGGTTTTGGGATTAAACGACCAAACATTATTGGCATAATCGCGTTCTGACAAAAAATACACCACGTCTCTGTACCAAACAGGGTCGGTATGGCGTTCGCGGTCGGTTTGGGGGGTGGTTTTGAGTGAGAGCGTTTTCAAATCTACAATCCAAATCGGTTGGGCTTGTCCGCCTCGGTAGTTGCGCCATTCTGGATCCCAAAAGCCGATGGTTTGATACGCGGCCATTTGTCCATCAGGAGATATTTCGCCCGCGTAAATTTGAGGGATATTCATTTCTTCTTGAAAACCCCCTTTCAGGCTTACTTTATAAAATTTAGTAAGAGCGGTAGGGTAGCCGCTTCTTCCCGACCGAAATACAATGCTTTGACCGTCGGGTGTCCAACCTTGCACGGCATCTTCTCCAGGATGCCACGTGAGGCGTTTGGGTTCACCGCCTGACGCAGGAATTACATACACGTCGGTATTGCCAGCATACTGCGCAGAAAATGCAATCGTGTTTCCATCGGGCGAAAAGTGCGGGAGCGATTCGGTACCTTCGTGGGTAGTGAGGCGAGTAGCGTTACCACCGTCGCGGTCAACAATCCAAAGGTCATCGGCATACACAAACACAATGGCGCGGTCGCTGACGGTAGGCTGACGCAGCAAACGCGTACCTTGAGCCAAGCCCGAAAAAGTAACGCAAAGCGCCCATGCGCATACAAAAAAAGTTCTCATAGAAAAGGGGTTTATAGATGAAGTAGTTAATGGACAGCAAATTAGAAAGTTTGTGAATAAGTCACAAATACCGTATCGCCTTTTGCAAAGCCTGTGGAATGATAGACCATGAATCGCTGTCCTAAAAATGACAAATAGACCCGATAACGCCCTCCTTCAAACACGCTTCGCTCTACTTCGGCTTTTACTGCCTGAGGGGTATCCTGAATCAAAAACAGTTCGGGGCGTACCATTAGCTGACTACTTGTTGAAACCGAACGACTCCCAAAATGTTCTTCAAAAAAAGAGCTTTCCAATAGATTTACCTCGCCCGTAAGTTCCGCCACGTACGCATTAACGGGCCGCTGATATACCTCTTCGGGCGTACCTATTTGTAGTAGTTGGCCATTTTGCAGTACGCCCATACGGTGCGACAAGCTCAGCGCATCGGTGGCATCATGGGTCACAAAAATACAGGCCGTTCCCGTTTGTTCGGCCAAATCTCGAATGGTTTCGCTCAAACGGCGCCGATTGGCCAAATCTAAATGCGCAAAAGGTTCATCCAACAGGAGTACTTTGGCTTCTTCGGCCAAAGCCCGCGCAATGGCCGTGCGTTGTTTTTCGCCTCCCGAAAGCGACTTGGCCACGTGAGACGCCACGCCATCCAAGTGACAAAGCTCAATAAGCTCATTGACGCGCTCGTCGCGGTAAGTTTTTTCATAATAACGCAGGGCATACGCAATGTTTTCCCGCACACTCAACGGCAGCGACAGGTTATAATCTTGATGAACAATTTTAATGTCGGGATGTCCAGGGATGAGTTGGTCGCTGGCGAGGCGTAATTTTTGATTTTCTAACCATATTTCGCCCCCGTCGGGGTCTATTAGTCCCGCCGCAATGCGTAATAAGGTACTTTTTCCCGAGCCACTTTCTCCCAACAAACCAAAAATTTCCCCTGCGTTGACGTGCAAACTAACCTCTTGGAGAACCGACTGTTGGTTGTATTTTTTGGAAATATCGCGTAGTTCTAATAAAAAATGCATTCGTGATTAAGTGATTTTAAGACCTATTTCTACAAAAATCGAACGCGGATTGAATAGATTAAGCGGATTAAAACCCTAAATCCGTTTTCATCTGTTCAATCCGTTAAATCAGTGTTCAATATAGTAATAGAGATTGCTTGACTTCTTTAAGAATAAGAATGTACCCAAGTAAATCTTTAGGCAACCAAATTCGTCTTTATTCCAATTCTTTTAAATATGAACCCAAAGAACGTAAAACAGTTCAATAAACTACCTTTTCAGGGTCTTCAAGTTTATTATTTGTTGCTATTTATGATTTTTTTAGGCCAAACGCTTTACGCCCAAGGAATTCCCCAAAACGTAAAACGTGTTTTGTTCTTGGGCAACAGCATCACCTACGCAGGAAGCTACGTGACCGACATTGAGGCTTATTTTGTGGCCCATTATCCTAACCAAGTCGTTGAATTTATCAATGTCGGTCTGCCGAGTGAGACTGTTTCGGGGCTTTCGGAAGAAGGGCACGCGGGCGGACGATTTCCCCGCCCTGATTTGCACGAACGCTTAGGGCGTGTATTGGCGCAAACAAAACCCGATTGGGTCTTTGCTTGCTACGGTATGAACGACGGCATTTATTTACCCTTCGACGAAACGCGTTTTCAGCGATTCAAGGACGGCATTGGTTGGTTGCACGACGAAGTTGTCAAAACAGGAGCGAAAATCATCCACCTTACGCCTCCCGTTTACGATGAAGTTCGGGGCAAAAGTGTAGGCTACGCCGCCGTACTCGACCGTTATTCCGATTGGCTATTGAGCAAAAGAAAAACCGCAAAGTGGGAAGTCGTTGACATCCATTATCCCATGAAAAACTACCTTGATGCCCACCGAAAAATAGAGGCGCAGTTTGCCTTATCGGGCTTTGCTTTGGCCGACGACGGCGTTCACGTGGGCGAAACAGGCCATTGGATAATGGCACGACAGGTACTCTTGTATTTAGGCGAAAAAGCCGTTGCCAAAGCCCCCGATATAAAAACGGCCATTGCAAATGTGCCTTCATCCGAACAAATCTTCAAACTCGTAAGTCAGCGTCAAATGATGATGAAAGATGCTTGGCTGACGGCAACAGGCCACAAACGCCCCGAAATGAAAGTGGGGCTGCCGTTGGAAGAGGCAAGAGCCAAAGCGGCCGAGATTGAAAAGCAAATTCGGGCGTTAATGAAGTAAAACTTGTCCCTTCTAAGTGTTTTCTAAGACGAGGTTAAGGTCAAACTAGGATGATAATGAGACCTTTGTAAAATTCGTATTGCCAAAAAATGCTATTTTAGAGAAAAATCAGCTTCTAATCCATGGAAACTTTTGCAAAAATCTTACTCATCGAAGAT
>JBDHXS010000128.1:0-12412 GCA_039810845.1 Runella sp.
CCAAAAATATTTTGACCATTGGTGGGGCAAATGTCAATAATAACAATTTTTCAGTAGCTGATTTTAGTGGTTGGGGACCTACTGACGATGGGCGTATCAAACCTGATTTACTGGGGATAGGTACTAATATTATCTCATCTATCTCCAGTGCCAACAATGCCTACGCCACCCTATCGGGGACTTCTACGGCCTGTGCCAATGTATCTGGAACGCTGATTTTGTTGCAAGAACTTTTTTATCGTCGCCAAGCTTATTTTATGCGCTCTGCTACACTGAAAGGCTTGGTGCTGCATACTGCAAGTAAACCTAACGGAAAAACAGGGCCTGCATACGACTATGGTTGGGGGTTACTAAATGCTGAAAAAGCGGCTCAGGTACTACTAAATACGGGTAACAAACACGTACTTTTGGAGAGTGCATTACGTCAAAATGAAACTTATCAGCAAAAAATCATCGCTGCTGGTAATGAACCCCTGATTGTAACTATCTGTTGGACTGACCCCGAAAGTCCTCCTACGAAAGTTAGCGCCCAAACCGTGGACGATAACTCACCTAAATTAATCAATGATTTGGATGTCCGTATTACCGACGATAGCAACAACACTTGGTTTCCGTGGGTGCTGGATCCAGCCAATCCTGCTGGCGTGGCTACAATAGGGGATAATATTCGAGATAATGTAGAACAAGTACTGCTTGCTACACCAACGGCGGGAAAAATTTACACCATAACTGTACGTCATAAGCGTACTTTACTGAATAATAGCCAATCTTACTCCTTGATTATTAGTGGTGTACAATCCCAAAATTGTACAGCTGCTGTGCAGATTTTGAAAGGAAAAGATACTACACTCTGCGGGAATGGCTCATTGCAAATGCAAGTAAAAGGAGACAATGCCCTGACATACCAGTGGTTTAAAGATGGACAATTATTAAGTACAACCACCACGCCAACATTTGAAATCTCACAAGCAGGGCGATATGAGGTAAAAGCAGTGGGTTATCAGTGTTCAGCTAAATCTCAAACTATTAATGTAGAGGTGTCGAATTTGACGGCGAAAATTACCCCCGAAGGTAGTTCGACTATTTGTCCAGGAAAACCTGTTCAGCTTACAGCTAACACTGGTACTGGGCAGTTTTATCAATGGCAACGTGACGGGAAAAATATTCTGGGAGCTACTGGTGCTACATTGATCCCTATCGAAGCGGGAAGTTATAGTGTGGCTATCACTTACAAGAATTGTACGGCTGTTTCTAAGCCTACACAGTTGCTTTCCACACTTCAACAACCTACTATTTCTACTAATAGTGGTACTGTTATTCCGCCAAATGGGAGCATTCGTCTTACCACCAACACAGGTGAGGGCATGACCTATCGGTGGTTTATGAATGGAGAAGTGATTGAAACAGCCACAGGGCCACGTTTGACCGCCGTGATTGCGGGTAAATACAGGGTTGAAATTACGCAAAAAGATTGTTCAGTTTCTTCTAAGGTATTGGAGTTGACCAGTGTACCATACCCGACAAATAGCCCTATTAAACCCTCGCCACCCGAGATTTTAATTGTAAGAGAAAACCTTCAGATATATCCTAATCCTGTAGAAAATATCCTAACTATAGCCTATGAATCAGATAATACCTACAACTTAGATGCTCAGATTATTACTTTAGATGGGATCGTGCTATCAGGTAAATTACTGTATGATAATGGAAGTGTATTCCTGAACCAATTTGATGTTTCAACTCTACCTTCAGGCCGATATTTTATCCGAGTTAGCGATGGCCGTCGGGCTATTTCAAAACCTTTTGTCAAGCAATGACACCTTTCTGATATAAACTTTGGCGGGGAAAAGTTATTTTTGCTTTAGAAATGTCGAATTGCTTATGCCCCTCATTCGTACCAATACCCACCAACCACCTGCTTGGTTACCAAACGGACACTACCAGAGTATCTATCCAGCTTTATTTCGTAAAATCAAACCTGACTATCACCATGAACGTATTTTCACACCCGACGATGATTTTCTGGATTTGGATTGGAGTTTTGTAGTAACGAGCAAAATAACAAATACCCAAAACAATTCCTTGGTTATTCTATCTCATGGGCTTGAAGGTAGTAGTACTCGACAGTACATAACAGGTATGGTGCAGTTGCTTAATCAAAATGGATATGATTGTTTGGCTTGGAACTACCGTAGTTGTAGCGGCGAACTCAACCGCCAACTCCGTTTTTATCATAGCGGTGAAACCAGTGACTTAGAGTTTGTCGTTCAACACGCTCTTACCAAAGGTTATACTAATATTCAACTCATGGGGTTTAGCTTGGGTGGAAACGTTACACTCAAATATGTGGGGGAATGGGGTAAAAATATTCATTCAGCCATTAAAAAGGTTGTTGTTTTTAGCGTGCCAATGGATTTATTGGCTTGCAGCCGTAACATTGAAAAACCCGAAAATAAACTCTATTTGTGGCGTTTTCTGCAGTCATTGAAACCCAAAATTGAAGCTAAAGCTTTTCAGTATCCTGATCAGTTTGATTTAAATAAATGGAAACAGGTAAAAACATTTTGGGATTTTGACCACATTTATACAGGTCCTTTGCATGGTTTTGAAGGGGCTGACGATTACTACCAGCGTAGCAGCTCTAAGTATTTTGTAAAAAATATCGTCATTCCTACACTTATCGTAAACGCTGAAAATGACCCACTTGTGCCATATCAAAGTTTACCAATAGAAGCAATTGCAGATATGTCCAATGTATGGCTTGAACTGACCCAACAGGGCGGACACTGCGGTTACCGCCCTCACAGATTTACCCGCAAAGGGGCTTATTGGTCAGAATTGCGAGCCTTGTCTTTCCTTCAGGAAGCATGAATGGCCTGATTCTTGTCGGCGGCCAAAGTACACGGATGGGTATTGATAAAAGCCAACTTTCATATCATGGGAAACCTCAATGGCAATATCTGTATGACTTGTTCTTACCATTTTGTCAAAAAACATTTCTTTCCTGCCGCGAAAACCAAAAAGAAAATTTTGGAAATGAAACAGTATTGATTGACCCTTATACAATAGGACCAATAGGTGGTATTCTCTCTGCCTTTGAACAGGACTCAAACGAAGCTTGGTTGGTAGTGGCTTGTGATATGCCTTTTGTGAATGAAAAAACGATTGATTTTCTAATCCAAAATCGAAATCCAATTCAAATCGCTACGGCCTTTCAAAATCCACAAACACAATTGCCCGAGCCTCTACTCACTATTTGGGAACCTGCTGCCTATCTTTTTTTGCAAGAAGCTCATGCCAAAAGCGAAAGTTCACCTTTGCGAATTTTACAAAATGCTGATCTAAAACTACTTGAATGTCCTCAGCCTGATTGGTTGAGAAATGTGAATATTACTGAGGAATTGGGAAATATCGTGCTTTAATGAAATGAATAGATTCATACTAATGCCATGCATTAGAAACATAACTATTCATATTTACTTTTTTCGTACTAAATGACGTTCATAAATGGAGTTATTTTTGCCTAAGTATTGCTTAGCTTCTGCAGGAGAATACCTGTCGTAAAGCATTTGATAGGTATTAGAAAACTTATTAAAAGGCAAAGGATTATACGAAAAAATACTGGGCCATAGTAGCTGTGTTATTTTGTTATATTGAATTGATTTAATCAATGTTTCAGAACTTAATAACAGAAGGTTTAAAATAAAATAAACTACTACAAGTAAATGTTTTAACTCTATTTTATTTCTAAAATGGATTTTAGAAAAATTGAAATTGTGCATTAAAAAAATACCAACAATAAATAAAAATGGGATATGCCCTCTCATAAACAAATCATTTTGTGTCCCAAATCGGTAAGTTCTTAGCAAGAATATAAAAAAAAGACTAGTGAGAGCCAGAAAATAAAATGATTTACTAGCTATTTTACGAAGCGCCAAACATCCTATAAGAAGTATTCCTAAATCTACCCCTATATCAATGATTAATTTAGCAATAGCAGATTTTGGTCGTTTTACATGAAGAAAAGAGTGATGAATAGCATCTCCATTGGAAGAAGCAAAATAAATAACTATAGGAATCATAAACAATAAACATATGGCGAATGAGAGTCCATTATTTTTGAAAAATATAGCGAACCCATCCTTGAATAAATAATATAAACAGATTGAAGAAAATAAAATAAATAACATTAAAGTCGGGAAAATACACCATATAAGACATAGGCAAATACTGAAAAAAGCCTTATGATATTTGTGTTCCCAAAACAGTGAATAAAGTACTATAGAGCTTGTAATGAGGCAAGCAATTACCTGATTGGGAGCCCATCGCAGTTGCTGAAAAAGGGGGGTAATCACTGCTGGACCCATTTCAGAAGTATAAATAATTTCTACATCATTTAGCTTGGCTAATAACCATTTTAAATTACTACTGACCCCACCGATAGATAGTACAATAAAAATATTTATTATCTTTTTATTGCTAAAAAAATAAATCCAACTAATTAAAATTAAAACCCCAATCCAAGACCAAATAAATAAAGTAAGTAAGGATAACTCCCCAAATAACTTTGAAATAAAAGCAGGTACAAGATAATAGCCAAAATAGTAGCAGGCATAATTATCTACATCTTCAAAATAAAGTGGCCAACTACTTTTATATAAATCATAAAATTTAGTATTTTCTGCCCAGTAATCATAAAGCTGATAAGAGTATCCACTTATCCCTGTTAATCCTGTTAAAATAAAGGCAATAAAAACCAAAATAAAGGATTCTCTTTTGCTAAAAGACTGATTATTATATTCTTGCTTCTCACCTTTAATTTCCCTCCAAAATAAATAACAAAGCCCGATAATCATCAGAACTGCGAGTTCAACTCTAAACCAATTTGCCGCAAAAATCAGGTTAGGTAAAAGCAAATAAAGGATACTTGCGATACGTAGTAATGAAATACTCATTTTACTTTTTGAAAGACTGAATGGTGTGTATAAAATACGCAGTATTCTTATGGACGTACAAAGAAACTCTTTAAAGATGAAAAAGCATTGCTGGTAGGAGTAATATTTTCACTCCTTCGCGATTTTTATAAGCAAACGTGCTGTTTTTATCCTTTAAATAGTACTTTTAGTCATCTTTGTTGTCTCCAATCTGGAGCTTAGTCGTAGCGTTTCTCATACTTATCAAAAATCAAATCGAAGCGGTCGTTGAGAATATCGGCTAAGTGAGCGTGGTATTCAGGAAAATCGGGCAGGTTATTGTGACCACCGCCATAAATAGGGATGAGGCGAGCAGATTGAGGAATCAAATTCATTAAGCGAACACTCGAACGAAATGGAATCAGTAGGTCTTTGGTGCCATGAATAATGTAAATGGGGCATTTTACGTATTTTATCCACACATCTGTCCGAATGGAGAATTTGAGAATATAAGAAACAGGCAAGAAAGGCAAAAAACGGGTAGTAAGACGTGTGAAACTGTAATAAGGGGCATCCAAAATAAGCATTGTGGGGTGGTTGGAAGATGCCAGTTTTGTAGCAAACCCTGACCCGAGTGAACGCCCATAAATAATGATTTTTTCCTCCGTATAACCGTATTTTGAACGCATTTTGTTATAAATGTGCTGCGCATCATTTTTGATTCCGTCTTCAGTTTGCTTTCCTACACTTTTGCCAAAACCCCGATAATCAATCATCAAGACATCGTAGCCGTGCTGGGTAAAATCTTTGGCGTATTTGGACCAACCTTTAATACTGCGCGTATTGCCATGAAAATAAATTAACAACCCTCGCGAAGCCTCTTCTTGATAAAATCGCAGGGCATTGATACGTACGTTAGACTCAGGGTCAAAAAACAACTCTTCAAATAAATCTTCGTATTTATAAACGAAATCTTGTGGAAGTTTTTCAGGTTTAAAGATAAATTTGTGCTGGATAAAATACGCAAGGAGGCATAAGACTACATAAATTGCCCCAATCCAAATCAATCTTTCGGTGGTGAAGTAATCAAGCATGTATTTAAGCCAATTTTTTCTACGAAAATAACAATAAAGAAACGAGAAGTCAGAAGACAAGAGTGAGAAATTTATAAGGCAAGGTAAAATCTTGCATTTTTACCTTTTATCGTAAACATTAAACCACTAATGCATCTGTGAAATATCTTTTAGGCTACGACGTAGGCAGCTCGTCAGTAAAAGTTGCTTTGTTAGACATAGAAACAGGTAGAGCTGTGGCCACAGCCACCTCGCCCGATCAGGAAATGGGCATGATAGCTCACCAAGTAGGATGGGCAGAACAGCATCCAGATAGTTGGTTGCAAGAGGCAATCAATGCCACCCACAAACTGAAAGCCAAATATACCTTTGACCCTTCGTTGGTGGCTGGCATTGGTATTTCTTACCAAATGCACGGATTAGTGGTGGTAGATAAAGACCTTCGGGCACTTCGACCTTCCATTATTTGGTGTGATAGCCGTGCAGTAGAAATTGGTAATCAGGCTTTCGCTGAAATGGGAGCGAAAGCTTGTTTGGGGCATTTGCTCAACTCGCCGGGTAATTTCACAGCCTCAAAACTCAAGTGGGTAAAAGACAACGAACCTGCTATTTACGAACAAATTCGTTATTTCATGTTGCCTGGTGATTACTTGGCAATGCAGATGTCAGGTATACCTCAAACGACCATTTCAGGTCTTTCTGAAGGAATATTCTGGGATTTTGCTGAGCAAAAAATTTCTCAACAACTTCTTGATTTTTACGGTTTTGATGCCTCTATTATCCCCGAAGTGGTCAGTACATTTGCGCCTCAAAGCCAACTTTCGGCTTCAGCTGCGGCGGCATTTGGCCTTAAAGCGGGTACCCCTATCGCCTATCGCGCGGGTGATCAACCAAATAATGCCTTTTCGCTGAATGTCCTTAATCCAGGAGAAGTAGCTACTACTGCTGGTACTTCAGGGGTAGTATATGGTATTAATTCCCAAGCTACCGCCGACCCGCTCTCACGGGTAAATACTTTTGCTCACGTCAATAGTACACCTGATGCACAACGCAATGGGGTTTTATTGTGTGTGAACGGAACAGGTATTTTGAATAGTTGGGTTCGGCGTTTTGCAGGGGGAATCAGCTACGACGAAATGAATCAACAAGCCGCCCAAACGCCTATTGGAGCTGATGGACTTACTTTTCTACCTTTTGGAAATGGCGCGGAGCGTGTACTCGAAAATCGCTTGGTAGGTGGGCACTTACAGGGGCTTAATTTCAATATCCATTCAACCGCACATGTATTTAGGGCAGCGCAGGAAGGAATTGTTTTTGCGCTCAATTATGGTCTTCAGGTAATGCAACAAATGGGTGTACAAACCCAAACCGTACGGGCAGGACATGCCAACTTGTTTTTAAGTCCACTTTTCCGTGAAGCTTTTGCCAACACCACAGGAGCAACTATTGAACTATATGACACCGACGGAGCGCAGGGGGCAGCTCGTGCAGCAGGCATTGGAGTAGGAGTGTATGATTTCCAATCTGCCTTTGCAGGACTTACCCAAATTGCTACTTTTGCACCAGAAGCTAACTTGCAGGAAAAGTATGCAGAAACGTACTCAAGTTGGGAAAAAGCCTTAAATAAGGAAATAAACGGATGAGTATTGGAAACTTTCCTTTTGTTTCAAATCTGACAAAAAGTTTTTTTACCTAACTTGCAGCGTTATTTTTCTGCAATCATTCAAAATATTGATTTCAATGGAAGCACATAAAGAACAAGGAGTTGGTTCAGGCTGGTTAATAGCCTTCTTTTTATTGATTATCGTCCTATTATTTACATTAGGCGATGTATTTACAGGTATTGTTGGTCTTATTGTTCAAGGGGCTATTTTTGCTGGTTATCACAACGAATTGCATAAAGAGATTTAAGTAGCTCTATTTAATTTTGCTAAGTGTGGTTTAGAAAGCTTTAGACTCCCTTTGAAAGGTAATAATCCCCAAAATATGCACTGCATTATTGGGGATTATTTTTGTTTTATCTGTGCAATGTATTTATTGTCAGTCTGATAGCTAATCTGCAAGGTAGCTCTTTTAGTGACCTATTTCCAATAAAGTGTTGAAGTGCTTCGAGAAGATTAGTAGTTGAAGCCAAAAAGATTTTTATATAGCAGTTGCTTTGCTTCCTTTAGGCCCCATGCCCAACCGCAATCCATAATCTTTGCCTTTGCTTACATCTTCAAGGGTTACCATAACCCCTCCTTTTCCTCGCCAAGTGGTGGTTTTTCCTTGCTTTTTGTCAGGAGTATATTTTCCTGATAGATAGGTGTCAAACTGCTCCGAAAGATTACGAACAGCATTAGCGTCGTTAAGATAAACATCTACTCGAATACTGTTAAGTACTTGATTTTTATCTATATAATATAGAATGTCTATCGCTTCAAAGTTTTCTGTTTCGTGGGTAAACCCTACATGGCTGGTGCTATCTTCAAAAAGTTCAAAAGTTTCCCCTGATTTGATTTTACTTAATGGATCGCCAAATTTGAAACCTCGAAAATCTCCCCCCTGAGGAGAAAGAATAAGTCTCAATAACTCAGACTGATTTGTGCTTACCACAGGTTCTATGCCTGATATAATACTGTCTTTTTGAGGCTTTTGCTGCTCAGAAGTTTGCTCACCACTTTTACCGCAAGAAAAAAGTAAAGCAGTTGCCAATACCACAAAAATCAAGGAGTAAAAATACTTTGAATAGGATTGAGTCATTGTTTAATAAAGGTGTTACCAATGCGAAGTTAGGGTATTTATGTTTCTATGCCAATTCTGCTATTTTTTTAATTCTAAAATAATGGCAAAGATTTTATAAAATATTTACTTTTGACAAGAAAGAGCTTTCGTTATACCAGCTATCTCCACAGCATGAAACATTTTTTGACTTGTTGTTTTATTAGTTTTTTTTTAGTTCCAATTTCTTCTTTTGGCCAACTTCAATTCACAGGACAAGTCATTAATAAGACCACGCGTCAGCCTATTGCGGGAGCTACCATACAAATGCTTAATACCAATGTAGGAACGACCACAGATAGTACTGGCAATTATGCCTTGAGTGTGCCTTCTACGGGTTTTAATCTCCGAGCTACTGCGGTAGGATATTATTCAAAAATGCGATTTTTTGAACCCAAAAAAGATACAAAATACGATTTTGAATTGGTAGAAGAATTTAAGCAACTGGACGAAGTAACCGTTCGGACGCGTAAAGATGATGCCAATGTGTCGAGTATTGAAATGAGTACCTTAAAATTGGATTCAAAAATGCTGCGTCGTATTCCAGTGGTGTTTGGCGAAGCCGATATTATTAAGGCATTATTGCTTCAACCTGGTGTTTCGACCGTAGGGGAGGGGGCAGCAGGGTTCAATGTTCGTGGAGGACGGACGGATCAAAATTTAGTGCTTTTGGATGAAATGCCACTTTTCAGCACCTCGCACTTACTCGGTTTTTTTACCAATGTAAATACGGACGTAGTGCAAGACGTAACGCTCTATAAAGCAGGGATTCCAGCCCAATATGGCGGGCGTTTGTCATCATTAATGAATATTAATCTTAAAAATGGCAATACCGAACGTGTTCGCTATCAAGTAGGGGCAGGAAATATCAGTGCCAGATTTATGGCCGATGGGCCTTTGGGCAAAAAACTGACCTTTATGTTAGGTGGACGGATTGCTTATCCCAATTGGATGATTAAGCGCTTTCCTGACCGAATCAAAAATAGTCAGGCATTTTTCTATGACCTCAACGCCAAACTTCGTTATCAGATTAGCTCGAATCAGCAATTAACGCTTTCCACTTACCTTAACCACGATGATTTTAAATTTCCTGATGATACTGTGTATAGTTGGAATGCAAAAGCAGCTTCTTTGCAGTGGAATGTGCAGCTCAATTCAAAGTTTTCGGTCAATGCTGCGGCTGTTTACAGCGACTATGACTTCCAGATGGAGGGTATCAAAGAGTTCTATCGCTTTAAGTTCCAGTCAGGGATTACGCACAAAGAGCTGAAAGCTAATCTGATTTTTACCCCTTCTCCTACACACAAAATAGAAGCTGGCGGCAGTACTATTCGCTACGATGTAGCTCCAGGCTATCGTACCCGCGTGGACGACGCGAGCAACATTAACCCGCGAGCGATTCCAAGCGAACAGGGATATGAGTATAGTGCCTACCTGAGTGAAGAATGGAATCCTACCTCTTGGCTGACATTGCAAGCTGGTATTCGGTATACTGCTTTTGAATTGATCGGCCTACGTACGGTATATCAATACGAGACAGGCGTGCCACGTGCTCCAGAAACAGTGACTGAAACAAAACAATATGGACGTGGAGAGTCTGTGCAAAAATACAATGGCTGGGAGCCTCGCCTTTCGATTCGTATTGGGATCACAAAATCGCAATCAATCAAACTAAGCTATAACCGTACGCGCCAATATTTGCACCTTATCACAAACACAACGGCCATTTCGCCAGTGGATTTTTGGAAATTAAGCGATAACTATCTACCTCCTCAAGTTGCTGACCAATATGCAGCAGGGTATTACCTCAACCTCAAAGATAACACCTACGAATTTTCATTAGAGGGGTATTACAAAGACATCAGTTCGTTGTTAGAAGTCAAAAATGGTGCTATTTTGTTATTAAATCCCCAACTCGAAACCGCAATTATCAATGCCCGTGGAATGGCTTACGGGGTGGAAGTGAGTGCTAAGAAAAATAAAGGGAAGTTCAATGGACAAATTAATTATACCTATGCAAGGGCTTTTGTGCAGTCGCTGAGTCCTTATCCTTTGGAGCAAATCAACCGTGGAAATTGGTTTCCAGCCAATTATGACAAACCTCATACGCTCAATATTGCTACAACACTCAATATGGAAAGGGGATGGTCTATGTCTGCCAATTTTACGTACAATACAGGCCGCCCAGCGATCTATCCTGATGGCAATTATAGTGTAGGAGGCTACCCGCTTATCAACTACTCGCGCCGAAATGCTGACCGTATTCCTGACTATCACCGATTGGACTGGTCTATTACCAAAAATACACGCCAAAACAAAGAACAGGTGCGATATAGCTCATGGGTGTTTTCGTTGTACAATGTCTATGGGCGTGAAAACCCTTATTCAGTCTATTTTGCTCGCTTCAATCGCGTTACGAGAGCCTATCAATTGGCGGTATTTGGGAGTATTGTCCCTGCGCTTTCTTGGAACTATAATTTTTAAAACAGCTATGAGGTTCGCTAAAATATTTCAGGGAGAGACACAGGGTAGTAAAGATGCAAAAAAGCATTCCTCACAGCAACAGCTGCCGCTCCTGACTCTTGGCTCTTCACTTCTCACTCCTCACTCCTTAATTCTAATCTTCTTTCTCACTTCTTGCATTCGAGAAATAGACCTACCAATTCGGGTGGAGCAACCTATATTGGTGGTGGATGGGATGATTACTAATGAAGTACCCCCTTACACCGTAAAGCTTACATATACAGGGGTTTATAAGTCTTCAAATCGCATTGACGAAAATCAGGCTGTGAGTGGAGCAAAAGTTGTACTGAGCGATGACCAAGGTAACAAAGCTACTTTTGAACAGGTTTTGGAAGAGCCAGGTAAATATCAGCTTAATGATGCCTTGTTTAGAGGCAAAGTTGGTCGAACTTATACGCTGTCTATTGGACTTCCCAATGGTGAGATTTATGAATCGAAGCCCGAAAAAATGGAAGATGTGCCAGTTGCCGATCAATTATATAATGAATTTACTGAAAATGGTAGTGGTGAACAACGTGTAGGATACAATATTTTTATTGATACCAAAGACCCCAAAGGCATTCCTAATTACTACCGTTGGCAGACTTACGGCTACCGAATGAGACAAGCAACGGGTGTTTTGAATCCTCTTTCGGGAATCATGGAGAACCGGCAATGCTGGCAGTTTTTTAAAAGAGATGATATAGATGTTGAAACAGATATAGATTTTGATGGAAACAACATCCAAAAAAGATGGATGATTTATAGTCCAGCCTATGCCAACGCTCCACAATTAATCGAAGTCAGTCAGTTTTCACTGAGTCGGGAAGTGTATCAATTTTGGAGGCGAATGAATGACCAATTGACGCGTACAGGAAGTATCTTTGATCCACTGCCTGCTCCTGTCGAAGGAAATATTTATCTAAAAAGTAATCCTAATAAGTTGGCATTGGGGTATTTTGGCGCTTCGGCTGTATCGCGCAAGCGGTTGGTGGTGAACGAAGCTACTGAAGCCCAAAGACAACGTATCGAAGTGTCAAGCCAGCCATTTATTCCTACGGGTGGGTGTACAATTGTTTTTCCAGGTGCAACTCCTTTTAAACCAAGTGGTTGGTAGTTCTACAAAATAAATCAAATGAAAATCAATCTACTCATAATTTCTCT
>JBDHXS010000129.1:0-12276 GCA_039810845.1 Runella sp.
GCGACATTTCTTATCAGCATTCTCTGTTACCGAACAAGTATTCACAATAAAAATATCAGGTTGGTCATTAAAGGCTACTTTTTTATAACCTTTCTCCTCAAACATCCGTGAAATACTGGATGTTTCGGAATAATTGAGTTTACAACCTAATGTATAAAACGCAACTTTTTTCATACTGCAAAATTAGTGATTATCAGACTGATTGAGATAAGGCGCAACCAAAGTTTTTAGAATTTCCACTAAGTTCTCGTCCATAAATTGATAGTTATCGGGAATATTCAACACAATTAGCTGCTTTTCGTGCCTAATATCTGGAAAGCGAGTCAGCAAAATTTGCTTGTGTTTCTTCTCCATGACAAAAATTAAAGAAGCCCAATGAATCATTTTTTCCGTAATTCTAATACGAGCTTTGAAAGAAGTCCCCGCCGAACGTACCGATAGATGATCATACTTTTTAAAAATTTCTTCTGCGGTTGGGCTTCTCCACTGATTTCGACTACAAACGAAAAGAACATTCATATTTTCTCTCAACTGAATTCAATAACTTTGCTGATCAAACAAAAAAAATATATGTTTGGTGCGTATTCCAAAGGCAGTTTAATTTTTCTCTAAACTTTACTATTCAATTTATTTATGGCAAATATGCGATTTAAGGCCATCGAAACGGCTCATAACCGCACAGCAATCAGTGTAGCTCCTCCGAGCGATAAAGTGGCTGATTACTACGGTTCATATACCTTCAGCGATGATATAATGAAGACCTTGCTCACACCCGAGGCTTATCATAAAGTTTCAAATGCTATCAAGTCGGGTTCGCGTATAGACCGCGAAATTGCTGACGAAGTAGCCGCCGCCATGAAATCATGGGCTACCTCCAAAGGTGCTACTCACTATACCCACTGGTTTCAACCCCTGACGGGCGGGACTGCTGAAAAACATGACGCTTTTTTTGATGTTACCGCGCAAGGAAAAGCCATTGAAAAATTTAAGGGAAGTGCACTTGTTCAGCAAGAACCCGACGCATCGTCATTCCCCAGTGGTGGTTTAAGAGCCACTTTTGAAGCCCGTGGCTACACAGGTTGGGATCCAAGCTCTCCTGCTTTTTTGATGGATAATGGTGCAGGAGGCAAAACTCTCTGTATTCCTTCTGTCTTTATTTCTTACACTGGCGAAGCACTCGACTATAAAACGCCTATCCTCCGTGCGTTACATATGCTCGACAAAGCAGCTACGGCAATCATGTATTATTTTGACCGTAATGTAGAAAAAGTGACCGCAACGCTTGGTTTAGAACAAGAATATTTTTTAGTGGACAAAGCCCTATACTACGCTCGGCCCGATTTAGTAATGGCTGGAAGATCTGTGTTCGGTCATTCTCCAGCCAAAGGTCAACAGTTGGAAGACCATTATTTTGGTTCTATTCCGCCGCGTGTCAATGCCTTTATGGTGGACTTTGAGTTTGAAGCGTGGAAACTTGGAATACCCGTACGCACCCGTCACAATGAGGTTGCGCCTGGGCAGTTTGAATGTGCGCCTACTTTTGAGGAACTTAATTTAGCGATTGACCACAACGCTTTGTTGATGGATTTGATGCACAAAATCGCTGAAAAACATCATTTTAAGGTGTTATTTCATGAAAAGCCATTTTCAGGAATCAATGGAAGCGGGAAACACAACAATTGGTCAATGATGACCGATACAGGTGTAAATCTCCTTGCTCCCAGTAGTAAACCAAAAGAAACGCTCCGCTTTTTGACGTTTTTGATGAACACGGTAAAAGCCGTTCATGACCACGCAGATTTGCTTCGCGCTTCCATAGCTTCGGCAGGAAATGAGTATCGTTTGGGCGCCAACGAAGCTCCGCCAGCTATTGTCTCTATTTTCTTGGGTGACGAACTCATCCGATTATTAGAAACGCTCGAAAACCGTGGAGAAATCCAACTGGAGAAAGGTGACAATGTATTCTATAAGTTGGGAATTACGCGTACTCCGCCCCTAATGCGCGACAATACCGATCGTAATCGCACGTCTCCTTTTGCTTTTACGGGTAATAAGTTTGAGTACCGTGCCGTAGGTGGTAGTGCCAACAGTGCTTCGCCCATGATTATCCTTAATACAATCGTTGCCAATCAGCTTCAAGAGTTCAGAAAAGAATTGGAAGCTCGGCTCGAAACAGGCGAGAAAAAAGAACTGGCCATAGTGGATATTCTCAAAGACTATTATCGTCATAGTAAGCGCATTCTTTTCCAGGGCAATGGTTACTCAGACGATTGGATACAAGAAGCTGCCAAGCGTGGTTTGACCAACATAGCATCTACCCCAATCGCTTTGGGCAAATACATTGAACCCTCAGCCATCGCAGTTTTGGAAAAAATGGGTGTTTTAACCGAGCGAGAAATACACGCACGTTACGAAATAGAACTCGAAAATTACATCAAAAAAGTACAGATTGAGTCTCGCGTCATCGGAGATTTGGCACTCAATCATGTGGTCTCAACCACAGTAAAATACCAATTTCAATTGGCCCAAACGGCCAAAGCTTTGATGGAATTGGAACTTATCGAAGAAGCTCAACCATTGAAAGAGCTCATCAAAGAAGTATCTCAAAGAGTGGCAACTATCAAACAAGCCGTAGATGAAATGACTGAAGCACGTAAAAAGGCTAACAATACGGAAGACATAGTTGAGCGAGCTATTTTATATGGTTCAGAAGTAAAAGATTATTTTGAAAAAATTCGATACGAAGTCGATAAGCTCGAATTGCTGATTGATGACGAAGATTGGCCTTTGGTAAAATACCGCGAAATGTTATTTGTAAAGTAGTTTTTTCGACCATGCCAAAGGAAGCCTTTCAGTCTTTGGCATGGTACTTACTGTAAAAAATAGCCTTTTACATTTTTATTTACGAAGTCCAATGGTCACTCTGGAATGTATCCTCTATCAACCAATTCCTGCCAAGGATTGGAGAGTAAATACGTAGTACCGTTTTGGATTAAATAGGTTTGGTCGGCAATCTCTAACACATCGCGGTATAAGTGATCGGTAATGAGAATTCCTTTTTGCGATTTCTGTTCTTGAATCATTGTTTTCAACTGTTCTACATAAATAGGCGACAAATGCGAAAATGGCTCGTCCAACAACACAAACTGTACAGGAGAAAACAAAATCATCAACGTTTCCAGAAAGCGACGTTCTCCGCCTGAAAGTTGCCCCATTCGTTGATTTTTCAAAAGCGGCATTTTCTCATAATTTACACTATCGATATGGATACCATACCACCCAAATGCTTCTTCTACGCGCATAGAAGACGGTGTCAATGGATGTTGGGGCAAATAGCGCACCAAGCCCTGTTTTCGATAAGGCGATTTTACATACTGTCCATTCCAACGAACTGACTTGTAAGTAGGTGCCAATGTTCCAAAAATAATTTGAAGCAAACAAGACTTTCCACTGCCATTCTGCCCCAAAATAGCAGTTACCTGATTACTCCTTATTTTGAGATAAATGTTTTGAAGAATTTTACGACCTCCAAAAGTCAATTCGATGCTATCAGCCTCTAAAACAGCGAGATGCTCCATGAAATAAGCGTAAGTAAACCAAAAAACAAGAGTAAATCTAATCCAAAAGCTCCCACAAAAAGCATTGGGATCGAATAACCTAAGTTCTGATAAAAGCAGTAACCTTGGCGCGAAAATGTGTGCGTAAGTATCCAAATAACTCCATAAGAAAATAGTTTAAGCCAAAATAGCAGCCCTAAAAAAGACCATAATTCTTCCCCTAAAGGCAAACCTGCCATCAACCAACCTCCCCAGGCCACAGCCTGAGAAAATACCCAAAAGTTCCGATAAAAAAGCCAAGTGGCAGATAACATAGTGTCTGAATTTTCAGCAAGCTACCCCAATTACCAAAAGGCTGCAAACTAGTTAAGAAACTTTAAGATTTAATTTTGCTTTTCCTGTACAATCATTTTCCCACTCGTAAACAGATACCACCATTTAACATAAACCGCCCCGTCTCACCCATCAAAAGACTAATTTTGTTTGTTACCAGAGCATATTTTGTATCGCTTTTTACTCAATTACTAATTCACCCCAATCGCAAATAAAAATGTGGCAATTTATTAAGTACGTTTTTGCAACCATCGTTGGTCTATTTATCTTTTCCCTATTGGGTTTCTTTCTGTTTATAGGAATGGCCGCTGCTTTAGGCTCTTCCGAAGAAAAAACGACTGTCGAAAGTAATTCAGTCCTCAAACTCAACCTCAACAGCCAGATTCAGGAGATTTCGGTTGAAAACCCTTTTGCTGAATTTTCGGGCGGGCAAGGAGAAATTCTCGGCTTGTTGGACATCAAGTCTGCTTTGGCCAATGCCAAACTTGACGATAATATCAAAGGAGTTTATCTTGATGTTCAATACCCAATGCTGGGATGGGCTTCTGCCGAAGAGATTCGTGACGCCCTAATTGACTTCAAAAAGTCAAAGAAATTTGTATATGCCTACGGTGAAGTAATGACTGAAAAAGCCTATTATTTGGCTTCGGTTGCCGACAAAATTTATCTTAATCCCGCAGGCGGAATGGAATGGAACGGATTGAGTGCCGAATATGATTTTTATAAAGGTACACTTGATAAATTAGATGTAAAGCCGTTGGTATTTCGTGTAGGCGAGTTTAAAAGTGCGGTAGAACCATTTTTCCGCGAAAACATGAGCGATGCCAGCCGTCTGCAAAATCAAGTACTGATTAACAATGTATTTGATCATGCGGTTGAAAAAATTTCACAGTCTCGCCCTGTTTCAGTAACACAACTTAAAAATTTGGCCGATTCGCTTAACGTAGATTCTCCACAGGATGCTCTTAAATACAAACTTGTTACACATGTAGGCTATTATGATGAAGTAGAAGCTGCTTTGCGGAATGAGCTCAAATTGAAAGAAGACGATAAAATCAAATTTATAAGCCTCAGCAAGTACAAAAAAGCTGACAAAAAAGTAAAAGAAGGTTCTTTTGATCGTAGAATTGCAGTTATTATTGGCGAAGGAGCTATTTATTCAGGAAAAAGCGGAGATGGCAATATAGGCTCAGAAACCATTGCTGAAGAATTGCGCAAAGCCCGCAAAGACAAAAAAGTGAAGGCTGTTGTACTTCGTATTAACTCACCTGGCGGTAGTGCATTGGCCTCAGATGTGATGTGGCGCGAAGTGCAGTTGACCCGTAAAGAAAAGACTGTTATTGCTTCCATGTCAGACGTAGCAGCTTCGGGAGGTTATTATATGGCCATGGGTTGTGATAAAATTGTGGCTCAACCCAACACCATTACGGGTTCAATTGGGGTATTTAGTGTACTCTTTAACTTTGAAAATGCCTTCCGTAATAAACTGGGTATCACTTTCGACCGCGTTAATACCAACGCTCACTCCGATTGGCCAAGCGTAACGCGCGAAATGACACCATTTGAAAACAATCGTATGCAACGCAGCACCGAAAATATATACGCGACATTTACCAAAAAAGCTGCAGAAGGTCGTAAAATGCCACTGGCAAAACTTCAATCATTAGCATCGGGACGGGTATGGTCGGGCAAAGAAGCCAAAGCCAACGGGCTTATTGATGAATTTGGAGGACTCGACAAAGCGATTCAAGTGGCAGCTCAAGCAGCAAAATTGAAAGAAGGAGATTATCGCGTGAAATATCCTGCTCAAAAGAATGTCTTTGAGGAGTTAGTAAATAAGCTTATGGGAGATGCCGAAGAACAAATGATGCAGCAAAAATTAGGCACTTTTGCTCCTTATATCAAGACGCTCAAAAAGTTGCAACAAATGGAAGGGATTCAGGCAAGAATGCCATTTGAGATGAAAATCAAGTAAAATATCAAGTTCAGAATGTAGAGTGCCGAGTTGTTTTATTCGACATTCTGCACTCTGAACTTGATATTTTTTATTCACTTCGAAATTCTGCACTTGACCCAGATATGCAAACTTATTCTCTCACCGCACCTGTTCGCCACGCTTCAACCATTGGATACCAAATAGGTTGATACTCAACGTAACGTTGAAGCTCATAATGGTCTTCTACGAATTGATTAGGACGACGGTTAAAAGTGAAGTTAATTTCTGAGAAATTGGCACGTTGGGCATAAACCCATACTTCACGGTCTTTGCTTCGCTGTACTCGATCAGGAGGTCCCATGATAATAAATATCATTCCTTTATCGGTCTTCCATCCTTCTTTATAACTCGTAAACAAACGATTGGCTTCCTCTACACGGTGATAAAAAACACTAATCGAACGTTTGGCTAAATCCGTATTGCCATTCATCAGCGTCAGCCAATAGCGATCCAATGATTTTTTAGGATCTTGAGTAGCAAGTAATTCGTTGATTTCTTGATTTTGACTCATATACATCACTGGGCGTATTAGTTCAATGGGGCGAGTCATTTTAGGAAAACGCTTATTGGCTACTACTAATCCAATCCCAGAGGTTTCTGTCGTATCTTCAGTCATATAATATAACCCCTCCTCTTTAAAAACTAAAGGCAAGCTCGTATTTATCAGAAAGGTGGTGTCCACTCCGAGTGTGCGAGGTGCGTTACGTGGAGTAGTATTCATGGGTGAAGAGGCCGCTTCAAAATCATGCTTATAACGCATTACGTACAAAGGTCTTACGGTTTTGTTAACATCTTTGATTAAAATCGTATCGTTGATATTTACGTAATTTTGAAGCATAGGTACTTGTCCAGTCCTTTCAAAAAGCGCAAAACGCTCACTCAGTTTAGCCCCTCTGAATTTAACGGCTAAATCATTGAGTACTTTTTTGGTTGTTCCAATCTCCGAAATCTCAGAAAGCAACACAGCAGAAGTTTGATTAGCTGGCTTTTTTATATCAAACCGCACCATAAATTTGGAGCTACTGAGCTGAATTACATTGAGTTCATTCAAGGGAATATTACCATACCCCAATCGTTCGCGAGACGAAAAGTCTGGATAAAGGACATAGTTGAGTGTAAACTTATCGGTAAATTCTTTCCAACGAACGGGAATATTGTTGGGCTTGGTCAAGTCAACCCGCATAAAAATCGTGATGCTATTGGAATCCTTGCTTAAGCATTTGCTCTTAATACCCAGTATCGTTACTTCTTCAATATTTTTAGAGGCTTCTGCCGTTTTCTGGGCATCGTTTTTACGCCGCTGGCCTCTTGAAACTTGTTGTGCATCAACGATTTGGCAAATTGCCAATAACGAAATAAGGAATACAAAACTTTTCATGATGAAATAGTATAACGTAAAAGGGTTACCCTTTTTTAATTTCTTCTATTTAAACGTTAAAAACAGTCGAATAGCATACCAAATCCTACTTTTTCATTGAACTTATTTTATCCAAATCAGTAGTTTGGTAGTAACGATACACTTTCAAAATGATAGCCAACGCTACTGCTGACTCAGCTGCTGCCACCACAATGACAAACAAAGCGAGCATTTGCCCTGCCAAACGAACTGGATCATACTGCGCAAAGGCCACTAAATTAAGATTGACAGCGTTCAATATCAACTCAATACCAATCAAAACTGCGATGGTATTGCGTTTGCTAATGATAACGGCTAAACCAATACTAAACAAGGCTGCCGCGACAATGAGAAAATAATAGATAGGTACGATTGGTTGCATGATGCAATGTTAAGAAAAATATTCAAAAAAGAGCTGCTAACTTTGTCCTAATAAAACCTTTACCTCATGCCTGACACGTCTGTTCGATTACCACATTACCAACATTTATACGAAACACTCCGCCAGCAATTGCTGAAGGGGGTTTATAAAGTTGGAAACCTACTACCTTCTGAAAAAGAACTACAACAAACTTACAATTTGACACAACCCACTATACGACAAGCACTTTCGATGCTGGCAGAAGAGGGGTATATTAAGAAATATCAAGGAAAAGGTAGTGTTGTACAACCGATTCCAATTGGCTTGGGGATGTTGTCTATCCACTCTCACAATCCTACACATTTATTTGAAACGGCAGAAATTCGCACAGAAATTCTTCAAAAACCTACATTGAGCAAATTTTCACCTGATTTTCTCTTCGTACCACCTGTCCACAGCACTTTGTTCTACTATTTTGAACGGTTACGTTTGGTCAATGATGAAGTGATATTCTACGAAAAAATTACGCTTCCTGCCGATGAAGTCCCTGATTTTCATAAACAAAAACTGGAAAACCGCTCCTTATTCAGCATTTTACGCAATCGTTACAACGTGATTGTCAAAGGAGGTGAAGAAAAAGTATGGGCTACTGCTGCTGCAAATCCTCAGGCCAGTATCATGCGAATCAAAGTAGGAACACCCATTCTACGCCTCGAAAAACGAATTGAAACCAATCGCCCACATTTAACATTTTATTCTTCCCTGTATGCTTGTACTGATAAGTATTTGTTGCAGGGAAGATTTTGATGGAATCATTTCTGACTTATATTTGAAGTTTAAATCACTAATTCCTATACCATTATGGGCGTATTATCCCAAATCAAACAAAAAGCACTGACTGTTAAAGAACAATTGTTCCCACAAACCGAGTTTGATGCGGCTACTCTTCCTTGGATAGACCGAGAAGACGCTAATGTGGACGATTTCGTAAAAAAATACCAGCCTCCTTTTAAAGTTTCGTACAATTTGGCCGAAAAACTAAAGTTCTGGCAAAAAAATGGATATGTAATTTTGGAGCAGGCAATCCAATCAGAAATGCTTGATTTGTTTTGGGCAGATGTAGAAGAACTGGTCGAACACCCCGAAAAGTATAAAATGTGGGCACGCATTGACCTACCTAAATTTGATCCTGTACGCGAACGCCATATCAAAGATTTTTCTACAGAAGATTTAAGAGGTAAATATGTCAAACTCAATGACATTCATAATATTTCGGTAGCGGGAAAAAAACTCATGACTCACCCAGCCATCGTGACATTTCTGGACGCTATTTTTCAGCAACAAACGGTCGTGATGCAAAGTTTGGCGTTTATGTATGGTAGTCAACAACCCACTCACCAAGATTATCCCTGGGTAACAGCCAAAATTCCCAGCCACTTAGCTGCGGCTTGGATTCCAGTAGAAGACATCAAAATTGACTCTGGCCCTTTGTATTACTATGTTGGTTCTCACAAAATGCCTAAGTTCAATTTTGGTAATGGCATTGTTTTCAACCAACGCTCTACTCGAACTCCACTCGAATTTGCGGAATATTTGGATACAAACTGTGCTGAACTCAAATACCCCAAGGATACGCTCCTCATCAAACGAGGCGATGTACTTATATGGCACGCAGCTCTGGCACACGGTGGAGACATTATCTCCAATCCTGACCGTACAAGAAAATCTTATGTTTGCCATTATTCTACGCACGAGGCACTGCCGTTTCATCGCCATCGTCCAGGACAAGAGCCTATCACAGAATACCATAATGGCGTTGCCATTTACCAAAACCCCGATTTTGGAGATCAAGAAAACATTCTAAATGGAGGCGCAAAATTGTAGAGTACTATTGCCAAATCACCTCAATTACTTCATTTTTTAGGTCAACCGTTGTGCGGGTTTCACCTTCACGGCGTTTTAGGATAACTTGGCCATCACGCACTCGAACAATTTCTTGGGCTTGTACGTGAGTATTGCTTTTTTTGTGAAAAACCGAAACCATGTCGTTTGGTTCGATGAGTTTTAAGGTGTAAGAATCACCTTGGGCTTTTACCTCTTTTGAGTAAG
The DNA here is from genome assembly GCA_039810845.1 of Runella sp. Lineage (GTDB taxonomy): Bacteria > Bacteroidota > Bacteroidia > Cytophagales > Spirosomataceae > Runella. The sequence continues at coordinate 9,753 of JBDHXS010000129.1, forward strand.
AGGCATTAGATTCGTCGGGATTTTGTAGCAGCGCTAAAGCACGTGAGGCCAAAGGCACACCATAACCCACAAAATTATTACCATACGGATACAAATGCGCCGATTTCTCAATAAGACTAATAAGCTGTTTATTAGTCAAAGTGGGGTTGTATTGCATCAAACAAGCCGCAAAACCCGTGATGACAGGCGCTGAAAGCGAAGTACCATAGAGTGAAAAGCATGATACATTGGGTTTGAGATAGGGCAAAAACTCAGGTCCAATACTGCTGTACCCAATTCGATTCCAAAAACGCTGATTAGTGGCTCCAATAGAAAGTACCCCTTGAGCATCGGCAGGGGTAGAAATGATTCGCCAACTGGGGTCGTCGCCTTCATTGCCTGCTGATACTACCACCAAAATCCCTTTTTTCTCAGCAGCAATCTGCGCTGCCCGGCTAATAACACTTGTTTGACCATCCATTTGAGACGTTTGGTAGTTTTCGTTGGGGTCAGTAAATCCTTGCGCATACCCCAAAGAAGTATTAATAAGGCGTACGCCCAAGCTATCCATCCATTCCATCGCCGCCACCCAATTGTCTTCTTCACCACGCCACTCGCGGGTACCGTGGTCGGTGCGAGCCAAGTAAAAATTGGCATCAATAGCCAAACCGCTTTGGGTATTTTCGGTGCGGCTTGTACCTGTGATGGCGCTTAGCACTTCAGTGCCGTGGAAGTCAGAAAAGGTTTCTTGGGTATTATAAAATTTATCAGAATAAGTCAAAGGTGGATTGACATAGTCTCGTTTGTCTAAAATGGCATTGCGATCAAAAATATGTTTTAAATAGGTATTAATAGGGGCTTCAAAAAAGCCCGCATCAATTACCCCAATCGTGATCCCTTTGCCCGTTAAGCCTGCTTTTTTAAATTCTTCGGCTTGAATTTGAGTCATTACGGGAGCCATGGTGGAGCGTCGCTGCGCCTGCGTTTTGGCAATGTAAAAGCGCCCGTCCATGGGCTGAATTTTTTCTACAAAAGAAAGCTGCTTCACCGCCTCTAATTGCTGCGCAGGAATGGTTGCCGAAACAGCATTGAGCCAACGAGAAGCAATTATTGGTTTGCAGTTGAGGACTTGTAGTTGTTGTAGATATTCTTTCTTTAGGGGAATATCAGTTTCGTCAAAAGCGAGAAGACCTTGCTGGATACGATTTTGGAGCGTTTTCGCTGAAATGGCAGGGGCATCTGCTAAGTTTTTATCTTTCAAAAAAATCCAGTATTTTGTCTGCGCCAAACTGCTAAATGAAATCATCCACACTAACGCCACAGCTGTCGTTCCAATTTTTTTCATCGGGGTTAAGTTAAGAAAACGTATGATTTTCTAAAATTGCTAAAAAATCACACAAAGTTCACAATTTTTTCACAAAAGAATACAAATGTTCTCAACAAACACTTACACACAGCGTCGCATCCACCTTAAAAGTAGATTAAAGGCTGGTTTGCTGCTATTTTTAGGCAATGAAGAATCAGGTATGAACTATACCGATAATACCTATCATTTCCGCCAGGATAGTACGTTTCTTTATTATTTTGGACTCGACAAAGCAGGTCTTGCCGCAATAATAGATGTAGAATCGGGAGAAGAATGGATTGTGGGTGACGAAATCACGATGGATGATATCATTTGGGCAGGTCCTCAGCCTACCCTACGCGACCAAGCAGAACGCATAGGCGTAGCCCAAATTTTGCCAAAATCGGCACTTGAATCTAAAATTAAAGGAAGCTTGAGCATGGGGCGTGAAGTACATTTTTTACCTCCCTACCGCCCTGAACACACCTTCAAACTCCATCAATGGACGGAATGGTCATTGGCCGAAATTCCACAAAAAGCTTCTCGTGAATTTATTCAAGCTGTTATCAATCAGCGTTCTTACAAGACCGATGAAGAAATTATCGAACTCAACAAAGCCGTTAATATTACGGGGCAAATGCATCTCGATGCCATTCGTGCCACTCATACTGGCATGTATGAATATGAAGTAGTAGGAACTGTACACGGCACGGCACGCAGTGGTGGTGGCGATTTAGCTTATCCTATTATTTTGTCTGTTGATGGTCAAACACTACACAATCACTACCACGGCAATCAGTTGACGAGCGGTCGGCTTGTCTTAGGAGATTTTGGGGCTGAAACAGCAACCCACTACGCAGGGGACATTACCCGAACGTGGCCTGTTGATAAAACATTTACCCAACAACAAAAAGAAATCTACCAGATTGTCCTTGAGGCTAATCTCAACGTCATCAATGCGCTTCGTCCTGATATAAAATATCTTGATTGTCATCTGATTGCGTGGAGAACCATTACTGAAGGATTGAAAAATCTGGGTCTGTTGAACGGTGATGTGAACGAAATGGTAGAGTTAGGTGTACCGGGATTGTTTATGCCGCACGGAGTAGGCCACATGATGGGCATGGATGTACATGATATGGAAAATCTCGGTGAAGAATATATCGGTTATCGTGAAGGGCTTACGCGCAGTTCAATATT
>JBDHXS010000130.1:0-12255 GCA_039810845.1 Runella sp.
TTTACCATATAAATCGGGCGATTCTCATTTGAATTAGCTAAAGAGACCTTTGCTGTGATAAGATTGGGATAAAGAGCACGCATATTGTCCAAAATCGTCTGTAATTGCTGAAAAGTGTAATAACTCCCCATGCTTCCCGTCGTAAAATTGGCAGGAGTAGGTACAGCACCCACTTTGGCATTTCTGCCTAATTTTTGAGCTTCTTCGTCTATTTGTCGGTTATAGCTTTGGTAGGCTTTTTCTAAGTCTTTGATAACATACTCGACTTTGATACCCTGTTTTTGAAAAAGTTTTAAGTCGTTGTCTGAGACTTCGGCCACAAACGTCTTTTTATCAAAGCTGAAGTGATCTACTTCTAGTCCTTCATTAAAAAGTTTTTCTAGTTGATACGGATCAATGCTTGTTTTAATACGGTGATATTTCAATCGTTCTTGTGAAAAAGTAGCGGAAGTCATTGCACAAAGCAATAGGAAGCTAAGTAGAAGAGGTTTCATAACACAATAAGGGTTTAGTAACGTTGAAGTATTTCTCGTAAAATTTTATTGTTTTTCGAGGAAAATCCAAATTTTTTATTCTTTTTTTTTAATAAAAATGGATATTCGACATAAATAAAAAAGGCCAAACCACGCGGTTCGGCCTTTTTGCCATCAATCTCAATTTATATAAAAATTAACCCACCTTTTCTTTAAGTTATAATACCTCTTGTAGAGGTGTATAGTCTAAGCCCCAAGCATCTGCTACAGCTTTATAAACGATTTTGCCATTAACTACATTCAAGCCTTTTTTAAGGTCTTCATTATCAGTACATGCTTTTTGCCAACCTTTGTTAGCCAATTGAATGGCGTAAGGTAAAGTGGCGTTGGTCAATGCCAAGGTAGAAGTGTAAGGAACTGCACCAGGCATATTGGCCACACAGTAGTGAACGATTCCGTCAATTTCGTAAATCGGATTTTCGTGTGTTGTAGGCGTACAAGTTTCGATACAACCACCTTGATCTACTGCTACATCCACAAGGACTGTTCCTTTTTTCATCAATTTGAGCATATCGCGCGTGATGAGGTGGGGCGCTTTGGCTCCTGGAATCAACACCGCGCCCACAATGAGGTCAGACTGTTTAATTAATTGACGGATGTTGTATTCGTTCGACATTACGGTGTCGGCATTAGCTGGTAAAACATCTTCTAAGTAGCGTAAACGATTGAGGTTTACATCTACAATAGTCACGTTGGCGCCCAAGCCCGTTGCCATTTTGGCCGCTTGCGTTCCTACAATTCCACCACCTAAAATCAAAACATTGGCAGGTTTTACTCCTGCAACACCGCCAAGCAAAATACCGCGTCCACCCATCGGTTTCTCCAAATACTTAGCACCTTCCTGAATCGCCATCCGTCCTGCTACCTCCGACATCGGTACCAACAAAGGCAACGAACGATCTGTTTTTTCAACCGTTTCGTATGCCAAACACACTGCGTTTCTTTCAATCATTGCGTGGGTCAGTTCTTCTGACGATGCAAAGTGAAAATAGGTAAACAACAGTTGGTTTTCTTTGATGAGCGCATATTCCGAAGCAATCGGCTCTTTCACTTTCACAATCATTTCGGCTATCGCATATACTTCCTCAATCGCCGGTAGAATTGTAGCACCTGCACTTTCGTACTCGGCATCTTCAAATCCACTACCTTCTCCTGCTGTTGATTGAATATAAACGGTATGCCCGTTTTTACGAAATTCTGCTACCCCAGCAGGCGTCAAAGCCACACGGTTTTCATTGTTTTTGATTTCTTTGGGTACGCCGATTATCATGCTCGTAATATGGTTAAGCGTTAGATTGATTTTATGCGAAAATGCTGATGTTTGGAATACAGTGCAAAATTAAATAATACGAAAATATTTTCTGATATTCAAATATAAATAAGAAAATAAAACTTATTTTTGAATTTTTACATGAAAATTTTCTGTATTGTGCTTATTTTAAGGTCGTTGAGCGAAAAAATTTCTGTAGTGAATTTAACTTATTTTTAAGTAATGAATTTAGACGAAACAGACTTGCATATTTTACAGTTGTTGCAACAGAATTCGCAACTGACCAACAAAGAGATTGCAGCACAAATCAATCTTTCGATTACTCCCGTTCACGATCGTATCAAAAAGCTGGAGAGAGAGGGTGTAATCGAAAAATACGTAACGATTTTGAATCGTAAAAAACTGAATAAAGGGCTGATGGTGTATTGTAATGTAACGCTTGATAAGCAACAACAAGAGAATTTTCGGGAGTTTAATGAAATTATGCTTCAAATGCCCGAAGTGGTAGAATGTTGCATGGTATCAGGTACGTTTGATTATCTTATCAAAATCGTAGCAACCGACGTAGAGAGCTATCATGCCTTTTATCAAGAAAAGCTCGCAAGCCTCCGAGCGATTTCACATATTAGCAGTTTCTTTGTGATGTCGGAAGTGAAAAGTACAACGGCATTGCCTATTTAGTGAAACCTGTCTCTGGTAAAATTTCTTCTTAAAAAGGAAATAAAGTCTCTGACTTAAAAGAGCAGCGGCGCAGATAGCTATTAACTATGCTTTAGCACTTAGAGTTCGTTTACAAAACGTCGGATATCATCGTGGTTGGGATAGCGCATCGGAATCATCAACGATAAATACCCTGCCGTGGTGCCGCTCAGTCGTTGTACAGGGTTTAGCCACACAAAGCGTTTGGTTTTATTGCGGATAGCGTTGGTTAGTGCAAATAAAATTTGGAGATGCTCGGCTTCAAATCGTTGGCGGGCGGCTCCAACATCGCTAAAAATGATAACAATGGTATGTTTGGTACATTTGCGAAGCATATCAGAGAGCAAGATGGCGGTGGTTTGCGCCCGGTTTTCAAAAAACTTAAAATCGTCGTTGTTTTGGGTAGGCGACGGGTAAATATGGTAGAAATACTGATGGACTTTTTCGACGGATGGGCAATCGGCCACAATCTTGCGAAGTGAGTTGTTCCAGGGTTCGTAAGGTAAATTAGTGCTGCTATGGTCAGATATCCAAATGATTTCCTGTACGCCTCTTTTTTGTTTTTCGTAAACTAATTGATGGACAAAACCGTCTTGCACACGTTGTTTAATAATCGCTTGAAAATGGAGTCGGTTAGTGGTTTCGTAAATGATTCGGGTGTGTATTTTGCGCAATGTTTGCCCTGTTTTACGGACTGCAAAGGGCAAGTGCTTGGCATCGTTGAAAATATACTCGGTTTTCATCAGTGACCCTGCTGCCTGATGAACGGGAGTGCTGCCCTCAGATACGCCTGTGTCAATAGAGAGCCACATTTCTACATCAGGTTCGGGAGCGGGTATTTGAGTAGAAAACTGCGAATTTTGGGTATTTCCTTTATTTTCCTGTGGATTGTCTTTGGGTTGCTCATTAGGAGCCTCGGGCTGTTTTTGCGTGTCTGATTTGGCCGAGGTTACATTTTCTGCTGGTTTCGGTTCGTCTATTTTAGTAGTAAGCAAAAACTTATCAGGTGCTTTCCGAAAGTGTAAATCAAAAAGGTGTTCAAACTCTTCTTGGAAAGAAGCACGAGTAAGCCAGACAGTTTTGAATAAATTGAGCAGTTGCGCTTCGGTTTGGATAGCTGATTGTAGAAAAGCCTGTAAAAACCAATCGTACTGATTAATACCCAAGTCTAAGCCTTTTTCTCGCAAGGCCATAAAAAACTCATAAAACAGTACATCAGGATACGCCTTTTCCATCGGATTGGTTGCCAAATTTTTGATTGTCTTCCACCGTTTTAAACAATACTTCAGGAAATAAAACCCGTTGTGTAGGCTTGTGAACGAGCGTTAGTAGGGAGTCTTCTCCTGATTCGGCTTTTTTAAATGTAATTTGCCCTTTTGCCCAATGGGTATAAATCAACTTCAACCAATCCAACAACTCGCTTGTAGCGGGTACTTTGGTCGTATTGGCCCATCCTTTCATCAATTCCCGCAATTTCAAAAATTTAGTAGCAATGACGTTTACCAACTCATCGGGAAGGGGCGTGCCGTCACCCAATTTGTCTTTCCATTCATCCGCTTTTGCACGGATGATTTCTTCGAGTTTTGTTTGGATGGGGAAATCAATGTAGTGAAATACGCAACGTCGCAGAAAAGCATTGGGGAGTTCTTTTTCGTCGTTGCTGGTAATAATGACAATCAGAGAATCGTTGGCTTCGATGATTTCATCCGTTTCGGGAACAAGAAAACGCTTTTGATCCAATTCCAACAACAAATCGTTGGGAAAGTCTAAGTCTGCTTTATCTATTTCATCAATTAACAGCACGGTAGGTTTCGGATTACCCTTGGCAGAATTCAAAAAAGCTTTTCCCAAAGGACCAAACGTGCGATAATTGGTCAACTCTTTACTTTTTTCTGCTGCCTTTGGGTCTTCTTTTCCTACTTCTATGTCGCGGAGACGCCCCAAGTGGTCAATTTGATACAAGCCTTCATTGACTTTGGTGGTAGATTTGATGTGCCACTCGTAATAATGTTGGCGGTAATCGTCTCTGTGCAGTTCGTAGGCAATGGCCTGCGCGAGGCGCGTTTTGCCACACCCAGGCTCACCGCGAACGAGCAACGGACGTTTGAGCAAACGAGCATATTCGACCGCAGCCACCAGCGCGTCGCCTGGAAAATAAGCAGCGATGGATTCAGAAATGACGTTATCGGTTGGTAAAAGGCGTTTACCACTCCATTCTTTTTCATTAGGAAGTGCGTAAGGCTGGAGAGGAACCGCTTTTTCTAAGGCTTTACCGGTATAGGAGTGCGGGTTTTTCATAGGGTTTGGATTCTTTGAAGGATAATACCGATGTCTTTACATTTTAGCGTTGTACAAATATCAAACATAGCTTTTTTGCGCCTGACTCCTGTTCGTGGTTGTCCCTCAAGCTCTACTTCTTCCAAGTTGAACTTGTTGAAATTGAGTTCATTGAAAGGGCCGTAGTTTTGGTATTTATTCCTTTGAGTAGCATACCATTCGGCAAATTGCTCCATGAATAAAGGAGATACAGGCGAGAATCGTTTCAAAATTCCTTTTCCATTTTCGGGAAGTTTAAATGCATTGTTTTTATCGTATTGATAGTTGATACAAAAAATCATAATGTGGCGTTTCAGTACAAAATTTGGCCATTTCGTCATTCTTCTTTCATATTCAGCGGTGATGTTTGGCCACAGTTTTTCGATGATTTCTTTTTCGTATAGGTCTTTGTCTTTTTCGATATTTTCAAAAACGATAATGACATTTTCGTCCGCATTTATTTTTTTGAAAATCTCTTTTACGACTTCTTCTTGTATTTCTTCGATAGGCTGTCCATCGCCCGCTTGCAAACTATTTAGCAAATGCCTATAAAGCTCTACCCACAGCCGTTCGATGCTATCTTCGCTTCTGTTAGCAAATAGAATCTGAGGAACTTTAGAGTTTTTTTGCAGTCGGTTTTTAATAGATTTAACCAAAAGATTTTGAATACAATTGTCAGTGCCCTCAATAAGTGAAAAAAACAGATTAGGTTTTACACTCAAATCATAGGCAGTTTTCTCCCTCTCAAAATCCAATCCTTCTAAATCTTTAGCCAGTTTTTCGCTATCAATTTGGGTTTCCTGTAACTGTTTGGTTAAGTCGTTTTTAAAGAACTCAAAAACACTACCTTCTCCTTTATCAAGGGCAAAAGCTTTAAGATTGGTTTTGCCGAATAGGGTAAGAATACCTTGTTGGGCAGGGGTGGGGATAAGGCTGTTTTCATTGAATTGAAAGAAGTCTTTGGTTTTTATGTAATTTCTGACCGAAGAGTTTTGTTCTAATTCGATAAAAATATGCTTTTTACTTAAAGCATTCATAGGGATTCTATTGATGGCATCTTGAAGCGTAGCATAATCGGTGTCTAAAAAATGCAGGATATAATCGGCGACTTCACACTCTTTTTGAAGGTCTTCGGTGCTGAAATCATCACCTATTTCCCAAATACCATTCATGATGCCTTTGAGTTCAGTTTGTTCGTGTGGCTTAATAGCAGCATATAGCTTTTTGAGATTTTGGGAATAAAAACAAAAAATTTTGATTCCAGCACCTTCATATTGGTTCAACACAAGGTTTTTTGCAGGTATCAAACACCAATTTTTGTCAGCTTCGGAGGCATGTTTGGTGTAGATATTCCACGCAAAATCTTGACTTATATCCACGTCAGAACCCAATCCGCGAAAAATGTAATTTTTTTGGAGTTCGTCGGGGTTATTTCTGAAATAGGTGTTGGTGTCTTCAAATGCCTGCAATAAAGTACGCCCAGGCATTCCTGCCAAAGTGCTATAAAATTGCTTGGCGATTTTGACAGCGTCTTCGTCTCCTACTTTGGCTGTGGTCCCAATCACGATGGGTACACCCGCTTCATGGAGATCTTGGGCTATACTTTCAGACAAGCAACTGTTGAGAAAGACAAATCGTAGGTTTTGGTTTTTGAGAAAAGCTACCAGATTGTCTTTCGACATTAGCTTCATTTCGCCATCGACTTGGTACGCAATCCCCTTTTGGGATGAGTGACCTGCGTAGTGTAAAAATCTGATTTTATCCGAAATATTGGGGTTGTTGAATTCTTCGGACAGACTTTTTGCTGTAAATGTCAGTTCGGAAGGCAATAGGTATTTACTCGCTCTATCGTTGAGAATGGTACGAATAGCAACGACTTCATTTTGGATTTTAGGCAAAAATCCCGCCGAAACATTGGCTTGTCCGATAAGGAGGATGTCAGGCATAATCGGTCATTGTAAATCTTGGAAGGGTTCAAAACCCTTCCAAGATTGAGGTAGGTTTAAACCGCTAACAAGGTATTGATTTTTTCCATAAAACGCCCCGCTACGGTCTGAAAACCGTGCTTGTTGGGATGGATTTCATCGTACCATTGGTCTTCATGTACGAGTCCACGGGCATTGATGTAATGTACGTTGGCAAATTCGGTAGCGACCTGTGTTAATCGGGTATTAAACTCATCAATGATGTAAGCCAAAACTTTTGTGCGGTCAGTTTGGCTATCCATCTCTTTTTCAATCATATAACGTCCCAGCCAGCCTTTATTGGTGCTTTCGAGCGGGATGATGTAGTCGTAGCCGTGACATAGCACATGGATGTCGGGACGAACAGCGAATAGTTCGGTAAACATCTTACGATAAATACGCTGTAAATTGTCAAGTTCTTGAATAAGTGACGGCTCTAAGTAATCTTGCGGCGGTAAGCCCGTTGTGTGTGGCCCTTGCTTGATGTGGTTGCGGAACTGTTCGCCCAATACGTCGTTGCCGCCACCACTGATGAGAAAAAACTTGGGTTCTTTGTCTTCCACAGCTTCGAGCCATTCGCCTTCAGCATCGTAGTTTTGGAGGGTATCACCTGCCGCTGCTACACAGAAAATGGGGTAGATTTTAGACAGGTGGTCAATGGTGTCCACCACCAGCGGATGCTGAAACCATGAATCGCCTTCTGACACGACTTTGGGTGCATTAGGGAATCGTAAGCGCATAATGCGGTACCGGGAGTTGCGTATAAGGCGTGCGGTTTTGTTGGCTACATTCAGCAAACCATCGCGGATGAACCCTTTTTCGTCCAAGTGCGCATCGCTTTGGCGAAGTTGTACGTCTGATTTAAGCTTGTATTCGGGCTGTAAATTGGGCTTGGTTTCGACCTCAAAATAATTCCCCAGTGCATATTCGGCCAGATTTTCCTCCTGGAGCATGGCCTCCAGTTCGCTTTCGCGGACGGTATTGTATTCGGGGTTGATAAACTCCAACTGCAACGATTGCGTTGTCCAAGTAGCGGCAGCACTTTTGTCGGTTTCTTCTTCGCCCAATCCCAAACTCCGCATCGTCGCTTTCTTTTTAAGTGTAAACGGAGTGGGCAGACTTTCCAAGCTGAGTTCTTCGACGTTGGATAAGTCAGTGGTGCTAACGATAAATTGCAGGTATTCTACGTTTTTGGGCCAGTTGTACAACCGAACGTAGCTTTCGAGAAACATCGGAATCGTGGTATTGCCTTTGTAAGAAAGTTGTTTGGAAGTACCTGGGTCTAAAGGGGTAACTGTAGGTTCGAGTAACTCTAAAGATGACCCGAAACGAGTATCTAAATACAAACAACAGAAATACAATTTTTGACTGGTAGGGTTCGTGATTTTTACACCAATTCCACCTTTCCATTGGTTACTAATGAGTTCATAATGAAGCTCTACGGCATTGTTTTTAGTGGAAATGGGTTGTCCGTTTGCATCAGTCACTTCGATTTTCAGGGGATTGTTGAGGGTCGAATCATTGCGCAAATCTTTCAGAAAGTGCCAGTTAGACAAATGTTTAAAATCTTTCACTAACTGAAATGCAAAGGCTTCCGAATCCAGCATAATTGGCTCTACTAATGGGCGAAAATGATCGTTGGAACGCGTTAATACGGCACGGCCATTGCGTAGCGAAAGTGTATAATCGGCTTTTGTCTCGTCGGCTTCGAGTTTGCCTTGCTGTGGAATTTCAGTAAGAAGCTTTTCGGTCAATAGCAAACTGTCGCTCAGGATATTGTCCACGTTGTTCAAGTGGATTTTGAGTTGATGGCTCATCAATCCTTCTACGTAACCTTGATAGACTTTGGTGATGTTTAATTTGGCTTTGGTGGCAGAATCGAAAGTCAAAACGGTTGTATCAGCACCAATGGACTGAATACCTGCTTGATACGTTTTGCTGCCGTCTTTGACCGTAATATTTTTTGTATTTTGACCAATTCCGTGAATCGCTCCGCGTTGCAATACCCAATTGCCGCCGCCATCGCGGAGTATATCGGCATAGGTGCTGTTTGCGCCGCTGCCAGGCTTGTTGAACACATTGGTGTAACTTAATTTTTGTTGATACGCTGACGGAATGTACATGATAGGCGTTTGCTCAAAGGCATTGTTGAGCATCTGCTTCACGCGTCCGTGTAAGGCAGTATACGAGAGCTGCCCGCCAGCAGCTTCGAGTGATTTGAGCAGGTATTTGGTAAAAATTCCCTCGCCACCTACTTCTACCGCCGACTCGTCCGATTCGCAAGCTGATAAACTTACATGCGAGCTTTGCGGGAGCACTTTGTCAATGTGTTCTTTCTGGAAATCAGCAGGTTGGAAGTTCTTGCTAAAGATGAACTTATCCCACGTCCTTTGTGGAAATACATAGGGAATCCGCCGCTCGATGACTTCCTGATAGGTAGTTTTGATGATGTCGGCATTGCGGGTATTATCGCCCGAATGGCAACAGTCCGAAATTACTGTAATATGTGGTTTATTTTTAGAAACGTGCTGAATCAGATAACGCAACTCTTTGTCGGCCAGTAGGTAGTCGTCTTGGTGATTTTTGTCGTAGTAACAGACCAAACATTCTAATTTAGTATCTTGCTCGGTAGTCCACACTGTTGCGTCGGCTTTTTCTTGCGTGCCGTGGCCTGAGTAATAAAACACCACAACATCGTCTTTCTTGGCCTTTTTCAATGTCAAAAATGCCTTTACTACTTCGGCTTTAGTGGCCTGTTGGTCGGTAAGTATGGTGATGTTTTTTTCATTGAAAGCCGTTTCGCTTTCAAGATAACGTTTGATTTTATTGGCGTCGTTGACACAGCCACGCAGCCGTGGAAAAATGACCCGTTTGTTCAGCACCACTTGGTCTTCGTAGGCATTGATCCCCACAATCAGCGCGTGAAGATTTGGTTTCTTGGTAGCTTGACGTTCTTCTTCTTCATTGAAATTTGACTCGAAATCCTCGGGGGGAGCTACTTCCACACCTTTAGGCGTATTCCATTGGTTTTCGAGGGCCTCTTCGTTGACAATCAACTCACTATTTTCTTCCAAAACAAGTGCATCGCGTTGGGCAAAAGTAGGGGCGTATTGAGCGGCTCGTACGCCTGTAATGACCTGTTGCCAATCAAAGGCAGGCCCGATGTCCCATTTTCCACTGGTGCGGTAGTTGACGTGCGACACGATACCTTTGAAGGATAAGACATCTTCTGTGGGTAGAAATCGCTTGGATTCGTCCAAAAACTGACGAGGAATATTGTACTTTTTAGTTAGAAACCGCAATAGGATAATCAAGCTATCGTATTGCTGTGGTGTGTAAGACGCATAATATTTTTGCGCACGAAAAGGCGTATTGAGTTTTTGGTAGGCTTCCGTTTGGGTGAGTGGACAAAACAAATCCACTCGATTGGGGTTTTCGGGCGTTCGTGAATAAATCGTTTCGAGATTGCCATTTTTCTCTACCAAATAGCCGTAGTTGATAATTTCGATGCCGATGGTGACTTTATCGCGGGCGTTGTTAGTACCTGTGTTGCCGATGCCCGCCCCGATGTGTCCCGACCAGTATTTAGACGAAAACAACTGATAAATAGTACCATCACGGGCCAAAACGAAGGCTGTCGAAACGCGACGGTCTTGGGTGGTAAGAGCACTCATCCCACCGCTCAGATTACCCGCTGTAAAATGTAGTACAATCTGTTGCTTGGCAGGAGGTGGCTCGGGCGTATTGAAATATCCCGTTCGGTTTTTGGGCTTGCAAAGTATGCCATTGAGGGTTAAGTTTTCGCCCGAAACAGGCAAAGAAAAGGGGGTAAAAGTGTAGTCGGTCCGATTTTTGAAAGCGGCTTCGTCGGGAGCCAAAGTATCATAACGCATGGTCTTTAAAAGGGTTTAAGAAGTGATAAATCGTTTGAATTGATGGCGTTGTTATAGGTATAGCTTAACTGTTAGGAAAGTATAACAATCAAGTATTCATAATGAGTTGAGTAAAAGGTGCAAGTCAAAGGTTTTCGTAGGATAATGTTACGAAAAAAAGGAGATTTCGCAAAAAATAGAAGGTACAACTTATCGAACGGTAAAAAATGGGGCTTCTGTAAATCAATTTGTTACCGTTTAATAAAAACCATTTTTTGGGTAAGTAGATTACTTGCTCTTTTGGTTATAAAACTTTATCTTTCTATCAAGAATCATCTTTACAACTACCGTTATGAATATTCATCAATTTTATCTCAAACATATCGCCAAACAAACGGGCTATCGTGCCACTTGGGAGCCTAATCGACCGCTTTTTGTGGGCGCAGTCGGAAAGTTAGAAGATGGAGTTTTTACCATTTTCTCAAATCTCGAAAAAGAAGGCATTATTCCTGAAGTAGTCGAAGATGAGTCGGAAGGTTTCTGGGATTATACCTCCAACGAATCTGTCGGTGTTGGTATCAAATTGGCTGGGCAAGCTCCTATTGCTGGAAGTGTTTTGACTGAAGCCGACGCTGGATTTACGTTGGATTTCAAAAGCCAAGACGCGGTAGTGTTTCAGGCCGACAAAACCTTGACGCACCAAATTGTCAATATGGGGGCGATAGAGAAACAAATTATTGAAAAATACCGTAATGACGACTGGCCTAAAGATTGGTTGGTTATCAATCAACTGATTGAAGCAGAATCGGCTACAATTATTATTTCTAACAGCAGCAACAATCAGATAGATTTGAAAGCGGCTGCCAATATCGGAACAACTAATTTGAAATTAACAGATGCGTCGTTAGGTTTGCACGTAGTACGCGAACGGGGAAGTAGTTTTAAGATTTTGGCCAAAAATGGGATTACGCCACTGTACCGAGTCATGGGCATTCGTCATCCGTTGTTTGGGAAACCACAATTGAGTACCAAAGAAGCAGTGCTATTGCCAGATGATGATACGTTGGAAGTACAAGAATTTGATGCAGATGAATTGTTGGAAACAAAAGAATAGAAACAAAACCATTGCCGTTTGCGTTAAAACTGCATAACTCACTTGATAATGCAGTCTATTCCTGTAATCAAACCTACCGACATTGGCTCAAAAGGGCTTTGGATAGCTCTTTTGGTATTATCATGTTGGTTTGCCTGCTTGGCTTTTTTGCTCAAGTATCCACTTGATTTTCGCAATCCGCTGGTGTATGTTTTTGTCCTGATTCAAATGCACCTTTACACGGGTTTATTCATCACAGCGCATGACTCCATTCACGGGGTTGTTGTGCCTGAAAATAAGCGGCTTAATTACTGGATTGGGTTTATATGTGCGTCACTTTTTGCCTTTAACAATTACAAAACACTTTCATCTAAGCATCACCTCCACCATCGACACGCGGCTACCCACGACGACCCCGATTACCATGACGGTCATCCCAACTTCTTTTTGTGGTTTTTGGCCTTTGCCAAAGAGTACATTTCGGTGGTTCAAATCATCCTCATGGCGG
>JBDHXS010000131.1:0-12230 GCA_039810845.1 Runella sp.
AAATACGACGACGATTATTTATACATTGAATTTGAGTGTCAACAAAACCCGTTTTGGAAGGAAAATTCGTATAAACAACACAATACCGAAATGTGGAATCAGGAAGTATTTGAGTTGTTTATTGTTGAGGGAGAAGCGACGCCGACGCGCTATTTAGAACTGGAAATCAATGCTAACAATGCTCTTTTTGTGGGCTGGATTGACAATCCGACCAAAGAAACTCCTCAAAAATTGACGTTTGTTCCTTACGAAAATGCCGGTATCACACATGGTGTAAAGGTAAGCGGTGAAACTTGGTCAGGAAAAATGCAAATTCCGTGGACGCTGTTGGGGGGAAAAAAAGAGACCTATCGGCTTAATTTTTACCGCATTATTTCACTGCAATCCCATTCCAACCCCGATTGGAAATGCACTCCGTCCGATTGCGATTTTACCTGCTGGAGCCCCTCCATGAGCGGCGCTACGCCGCGTTTTCATCGACCTGATGCCTTCGGAACGCTGCATTTGAAATAATTCTTAAGCTATTTGGCCCTTGGTGGTGTTTTCGCCGCCAAGTTTTTCATCGTCAGATATTTTGCCTGCAAACTGCAGAAAATCAACTCACCCTGAGATAGATAATATTGGTAGGAGTAAGCAGGTGTTTTATTTGCACCTGTTCCCCTTCTATTATTTTCGCAAATGCATCTGCACTTTCTACATCTACCTTCATAAGTGTTTGGGAAACAGGATGTTTTATCCATAGTAAATAAGAATATGAACCATTACGGCCGGAGCGATATACAATACGTTCTTTTTTCTCTATGGGAACAAGGGCGGTTTCGGTAAAATCCGATTTGGGGTATAAGAAATAGTTGCGCACGATTTTTACTGTGCGAGACAGCAACAATCCTACCATCCAAAGCCAAAAAGGCAGGAAAGCAATCGAATAAAGAACAGTATCAGAAAGTGGGATTTTGGCGAGCAAACGACTCCCAATATCCCCCGCCACTTTCTGCATATTCTTCGGTAAAAACCATAACCCGAAAAAATAAATCCAAAAGACAGTTGGCCAAATCCACCAAATAAATTTGTAAATGATTTTGATAAAATTCTCAATTAGATCAACCGCATGATCGGCATAAAATTCGGTTTTTGGAGAAGCTGTCATAACGTAAAAGGTTTAGAACGTGAATTTAAAAGTTTGTCTTTACATTCCTACTTTGCTTCACGGGTATTTCGAGTGTTCTACCGGCAACGTTACCGACAACGATTGCGTAAAAAAATCCAAAAAATGAGTTGTTTTGTACTAATTTAACGGCTAATCTCGTGTAAATAAGTCGTTTATTCCCTTCATATCATGATGAAACCCATTTTTCGGATTCTCTTTTTAGTGACCCTCACGGCTTTCCGCCCCGCTGATGATAAGCTCACCCTATTTCTCTGCGGCGATTCAACCTTGGCTGATAAACTGCCTGCCGACAAACCCGAAACCGGCTGGGGGATGGCATTGCACAACTACTTCAACTCGGATGCCGTACAAATTCAAAATCATGCAGTTAACGGTCGCAGCACCAAGAGTTTTATTACCGAAGGACGTTGGCAAAAAGTAGTTTCTCAGGTCAAAAAAGGAGATTGGGTATTGATTCAGTTTGGTCACAACGACCAAAAAGTAGCCGATACGACCCGCTCGGCACCGGCTCAAACGCTGTATCGTCAAAACCTGATTCGGTTTGTGAATGAAACCCGCGCCAAAGGCGGTAATCCTTTGCTGATTACGCCCGTCATGCGTCGTAAGTTTGACGAAAAAGGGGCATTTATGGACCAGCACGGTGAATACCCGCAAGTGGTAAAAGACGTAGCCAAAGAACTGAAAGTACCGATGATTGACTTACATGCCAAAAGTCAGGCGGTGATTGAGAAACACGGTGTGGAAGGTTCAAAGCTGTTGTTCCTGCACTACGGAGCCAATGTTTTTCCGAAAAATCCAAAGGGACTCACGGATGACACTCATTTCTCCGGGTATGGTGCTGCTGTTATGGCAAGTTTAGTCATGGAAGGTATCATGGAATTGCCGATTGATTTGAAAAGTTTTGTCAAAAAATCAGCGTTTACCAATAAATACGAGTACGAATTACCTAAGTACGCAACACCCTCTTTTAGAAAAGATACCTTTAATATAGTGCGTTACGGCGCTAAAGCCGATGGTTTGACGGTGAATACCAAGTCCATCAATCAAGCCATAGATGCATGTCACGCGGCGGGTGGCGGTACGGTGTTGGTGCCGGCCGGTTTGTGGTTGACAGGTCCGATTGTGTTGAAAAACAACGTTAATCTTCACATTGCGAAAAGCGCATTGTTACAATTCAGCCGCAATAACGACGATTATCCGATTGTGGTTACTACGTGGGAAGGGCAGGAGTCGTATCGTTGTCAGGCACCAATTTGGGGCGTGGATTTGACCAACATCGGTATCACGGGAGAGGGCGTTCTCGACGGTGGAGGCGAAGTATGGCGGGCTATTAAACGCGATAAACAAACCAACTCACAATGGGCGGCATTGGTAAAATCGGGTGGTGTTGTCAGTGAGAAAAACGATATGTGGTATCCGTCGGAGCAATCCAAAAAAGGCAACAATACACCTAATGCAGGACGGATTTTGAACGGTGTTCATCCCACACAGGCCGAATTGGCATCGTACAAAGACTTTCTGCGTCCCAACATGATAAGCCTCACGCGTTGCAAAAACGTGTTGATTGAAGGGGTAACTTTTCAAAACTCTCCCGCCTGGACGCTGCATCCGCTGCTGTGCGACCACATAAGTGTCCGAAACGTAAGTGTTAAAAACTACTGGTATGCTCAAAACAGCGACGCCATTGACCTCGAATCCTGCCGCAACGGCATTTTGGAGGGCTGCACCTTCGATACGGGTGATGACGGAATCACCATCAAATCAGGCCGTGACGAGCAGGGCCGCAAGCGAGGTGTGCCTACGGAGAATTTTATCATCAAAGACTGCAAAGTGTATCACGCCCACGGCGGTTTTGTGATTGGCTCCGAAATGTCCGGTGGCGTCAGAAATCTATTTGTTTCCAACTGTACCTTCATGGGTTCTGATGTGGGTCTTCGTTTCAAAACCGCCCGTGGTCGCGGCGGGGTGGTGGAAGATATTTACGTGACTGACATCAACATGACCGAAATTCCCGGCGAAGCCATTCTTTTTGACATGTATTATGCTGCCAAAGACCCTGTACCTCAGGAGGGAGAATCCAACGAATTGCCCACCATTAAAGCCGAACCATTGAATGAAGGCACGCCGCAATTCAAAAATTTCTACATCAAAAACATCATTTGCCAAGGGGCTGAAACGGGAATTATGGTCAGAGGTTTACCGGAAATGAGCATCAAAAATATCAACGTAGAAAATGCGGTAATTGAAGCCAACAAAGGCTTAGTGTGTGTAGAAGGAGAAAACATCAACCTCAAAAATGTAACTCTTTTGACCAAAGATAAAACCGTGATGCAGGTGCAAAACAGCAAAAACGTAGTGCTCGACGGCATCACGTACGGTGCCGACAAAGATGTATTGTTGAAGGTAATGGGTACTCGTTCCGAAGGTGTACGTTTGCTGAATACCGATACAGGAAAAGTAAAGAAAGAGGTAGAACTGGGGGTAGGGGTGAAGGGGAAAGCAGTGAGTAAGAAGTAAGATAAAAGATTTAAAACGCTGATTTCCTTTGAATACATAATGACTCAGCAAAATTGGCGTTTTATTCTTTTGTAAACCAACTTTTTTGATCACTATGAAAAAAGCACTACTGTTTTTGTTTATCGGGGTATTTTTCTACGCAAAATCAAACGCCCAAACCAATGAGAAAGCGCTCATTGAAAACACGATTCAGCTCTATTTCGATGGCTGGATGACAGGAGATACAAGCAAAGTGGGCAAAGCCATGCACAGCACTTGCCACCTAAAAGTGTATCGCGACAATGTTTTCAGAGATGTGAGCAGAACCCAATATTTAAGTGGTTTTAAACCTCATCCTAAAGAAGATGGAACTTTTGGAAGAATCAAATCAATAGATTTTACAGGAAATATTGCCTCTGCCAAATGTGAGTTAGAAACTCCAAAAGCTATCTTCACTGATTATTTCAACCTTATTAAAATGCAGGATTTTTGGTACATCGTAGATAAAATCTCCACAAGGGTGGATAAGTAAAGCTTTTAGAATTTTTACCGCAAAGCCAATTTGATCAATTGCTCTACCGTAATCTGGTCGCCTTCGCGTTTGAGAATGGTATCCACGCTTTTTTCGGCGGTGGGTTTGGGGATTCCCAGCATAACCAATGCCGAAATAGCTTCGCTTCTGACTTGGCTGTTGGCAGCCATAAATATATTGGGTTGAGGGGATAATAAGCCCTCTTTTTTGATTTTATCTTTCAAATCAATGATTACCCGTTGAGCCGTTTTGCTACCAATTCCTTTGATAGTTTGGATGAGCTTAACATCTTCATTCACAATGGCTTGTTTGATTTCGCTTGCTGAAAGTGAAGAAAGCATAATCAAAGCCGTGGCAGACCCCACACCTGATACACTGACCAAATCAAGAAATAACGTTTTCTCAGTCGGTTCAGCAAAACCGTAGAGTATATGTGCATCTTCCCGAATTTGCTGATAGGTGACAATTTTGCATACCTCACCAATGTTCGGTAATGCACTGAAGGTTTGTAATGAAATCTTAACTTCATAACCAACCCCGCCTACATCCATGATGAGATAAGCGGGGTCTTTATGCGCCAATTTGCCGTTTAGGTATGCTATCATTTTTTAGTAAGCAGTAAGCAGTAAGCAGTAAGCAGTAAGATTTAATTTATCACTGCGTACTGTGTAAATTGCTTACTATTTTTGTGTCCAGTAATCTACTACCAAAACTTTGTCCAGATAAGGCCCTAACACTTTCCCAAAGGCTTTGTGGTCGGGATGAGGCAGATAAACAGCGCGATCGGCTTCTGAATTAAATGTCAGGAAAAAGCAATGAGTAAAACCTTGCGCCAATCCTTCAGGACTGTTGTTGGTTCCCCATTCGTAGCCCTTTATTTCTTTGATTTGTGTAGGGAGTTTGCGAAAAGCATCTTCTACGATTTTTGCCTGTGCAGGTGTGGTGCCGTCTTTAAATTTGAACAATACTACGTGGCGGAGTACTTTATCGGAAGAGGTTTGAGCCATAGCACCGAATGCAAAAAGAGTGAATAAAAGGGTAATGATTTTAGTTTTCATCTATTGGGAAGTAAGGGATAAAGGTTGATTAAAGCCAAAAACTAACCTGAGCAGTTGATACACTCGCCGCTTTCATCTCGCACACTGCGTTCAAAATCACCCAATTGCTCTTTCAGCTCCAGGATTTCATCTTCCACTTCACAGCGGTCAAAAAGAGATAATTCGCCTGAGGCAATTTGTTTTTCGAGGTGTTTAAGTTTCACGCGCATTTCGGAAACTTCCATGAGAGTTAGCGTAGCCATAGAATTTAATTTGTTGGGGATAAAAAATGGAATAATCGTTTTGAGTTAATGCAAAAGAGTTTGAAAAAGTTCGGAAAAATTACTGAATAATGGGGCTTTCGTGCCACCATTCATCGTTTTCCCAATAATTGTCCCAGCCCAGATGGCGGTATTTTTTGTTGATTTCTACTTCACGTTCACCGATGGAAAAATCGGTTAGAATGTTATTGGCAAACATGAACAAGTCTTTTGCCCAAACGACTGGCTTGGTCAGTGTTTTTTTATAATTTACCCAATTTCCTTCAAATTTGAATCCGCTCGCCTGAGCAGGTGCATTAGGCGAAAAATACCAAAGTTCAATGTTCCCATTTTTACGTTCAAAGAAGTCCATTAACATTCTTCCACTAAATATACCCGACCCTTTTGCTGATTGATTTTCACGAAATTCAAAAATAGCTTCTGTAGTATAGGTTTCTTTTAGTTCAAATTCGTCATGACTGTAATGTTCTTCATTGAGATTAGGATCTTTGAAGGTAGCTAATTTACGAAAAGTAAGTGTACCTTCAAAGATGGTAATATTTTTTTTGAAGCGATTTTTCCCTTTGACGTGATATACATTGGGTTGCAGAGAATCTTGGTGAACATCCGAATAAAAAAACTCAATGCGGTAAAAATCATTTCCGTAAAAACCATCAAAGCGATTGGCATATCCCCCCTCAAGGGTAGAGTCAAAAAGTAAAGCACTTAGGTTATGATTAGCAAAAAATGCAGTAGTATTTTCAAGTGACAATTCTGTTATGCGCAAAGGCTTGACTGGAGCGGTGGTGTCTTTTCTTAGAGAATCCACGGCTTCTTTATGGGTAACGAGCTTTACTGGAACTACCGTAGGTTTAGAGCTTTCGTTGGCCTTGCGCGAACAACCATATCCAAACCCAACAATCAAAATGAGGTAAAATACTTTTTTCATCAGCAGATAATTAACGAATATCTTTCAGAAGTTTTTGGGCTATATGTGTATGAATCAATACTTCCGCTATCAATAAATTCCCCACCCAAGACAACCACGTAACGGTCAGGTAAGTCTCAATGGGTTTGGTATGAAATAAATACACCATTCCGTAACTTTCAGCACGTAAACTCATGGCGGCTAATGTTACGGCATAGCTACGTATCATCCATTCTATGTGCTTTTGCCATTGGTGTCGAGTTATTTCACGCCAAGCTACCCACGTACACAACCACCAAACAACACACTGCAACGAAAAACCGACTTTGGCAGGCAAACCGCCATTGGCATATAAGGCCAAACCTAAACCCGATGGCGCAGCTAAAATCAGTATCGAAAATACATAAACTTTACCAAGGGTTTGGTGCAGTTTTTTGTATTTTTTGATAAAAGATGGTACAAACTGAAATATACCAATCACCATGACCCACCAACTACTCACAATGTGTGTGTAAAAGGATACTTGAAAATCGTTGCGCGAGAGTACCCGGTCGGTTTTAGTGGTCAAAAAATCAATTTCCGGCTCAAAACTCAGGTAAGGTATCACCTTAGTAAGCATCAGCAGCGAGAAGGCTGCTACTGAGAAGAGGAAAAGGGTTTGTATGAGTTGGCTCGTACGCATACTTACTGATTTTCCTCTGTTTGTAATTTTTGGCGACACATGGCAAAAGCTGTGAAAAATTGTTCATTATCTTTTTCCTCCTGCTGCCAATTTCCTATACCATTCTGAATTTTTGCGATAATTCTTCGTAAATGGTTTCGACGGATTGTCTTTACCCATGAGAGATTGATACCAAGCAATTCAATCATATCATTAATACGCTTTTGTAGTGATTCGTCTAAGTCTGTATTAGCAATAAAAATGTGTAATTGCTCGTCGTATTCCAATAATTTGAAAGGGTTGTAAGAAATTGAGTCAGGTTTTAGGATATAATCTACTGGTTTGTCTTGTTTATGTTTGTCATTAATGTCCTTCTGAACGATAAAGAAATTATTCCAAAGCCATCCTTTACTTTTCTTGAGCGATGGGTCAAAATGGTCTAACGCACCACTGAATTCCGGTTTATGAATTTGATATTTACCGTTTTTCCAATGGCCGGAATGATACAGTTCATCACTGCAAAGTAGAATTTCAGTATAAGCACAAACTCCTTTTTGGCAATGCAACAGGTTCATTACGACATCATAATAATACTTATTGTTAGAAGAGTTGTATTGGCTATGGATTTCATTCATGCTTTCTTCCCATTGTTTGTATTCGGAAGAAAGAAGAAGGGTTTTGTCAATTCTCTGCATCGTATTCCCAATCTAATAACTCAGCTAATTTTTCAAATTGGGTTTGCAGTTTTTGCTTTTCCTCAAAAGATAACTTACCATTTGCTTTCTGTAGTTTGCTGCGTAACGTGGCTAATTCCATCAATTTACGAGTACGGGCTTCGTTGCTGTCCTTATCTAAATCAAACAAGCGAGTCAAGATAGAGTCCCAACGCAGATAGCGTGGGTCAATGGTATAATTATCAACGTGATTGCCTTTTTCAACGTCATAGTATAGCTCTCTGTACACACTACCATCGGGATTAAACTTGAGTTCAACAATTTCCCAAGGCTCAAAACAGGAGGCAATTAAGGGGGAGTGGGTGGCGAAGAAGAATTGGCAGTTAGTTGTTAAATTGATGTAAAAATCAACTATTATTGCTTGAATATCAGGATATAATGAGCGTTCAGGTTCATCAAACAAAATAATTTTTTTTTGAGGTTTAAGAGCATAGAGTGGGAGTGTAGTTAAAATAACTTGTTTTGTGCCTGTGCTTAATAAATTATTTGGTACTTCCTTACCATCAATAGTTTCAATTTTGATTGTTTCAATATCCTCAGTTTTTTTAAAATCCAAGCTTTGTCTTACTCTTAAATTAAATCTATAAAGAATTTTATCTAAATAGTTTTCTGCCAAATCTTTAAGTGGGTTTGGCATATTTTTTTGCCATTCGTTAAATTTCTCAAGTTCCTCCTGAAGTCTATCCTGATTTGTGGTAATTAATTCGGCTATTTCCAGTTTTCTTTGTATTTCTTGTTCACGAAAAGCGACGATGTCTTTTATTATATCTTTCCAGTATTGTAAATTTTTACCTATGTCTTTGCTGCCAGTGTTAGCATCAATAAACATACTCATAAAATGAGGGCTTAATTTTGAAAATGACTCTGCGTTTTCACAAACAAAATACCCATTATCAAAAAAAGTAGCTTGGGTGTTAGTATCTGAATTAATATACTTAATGAACCCTAAATCAGAATCATTAGGATTCATTGTCGAATTTAAACTGTTGTTGTTGACTTGATTTGATTTAGTGTTTGGGTCAGTAAAGCGTAGCGTTCTTTGAACAACGTGAAGCTTATCTAATAAAGTTGTTTTTCCAGTTCCACTTTGACCAATAATACAAACCTTATCCAGCGGTTGCCCTGCTTTAGGATGTCCCGCCGGATAAGTAAGGTCCAATTCAAAGTCCTTGAATTGATTGTAGTCCTTTATGAAAAGGCTTTTGACTTTCATTTTACAAATACTTCATATAAGTCGCCAAATCCTTATCCCCGCGCCCGGAGAGGTTGATAACGACAGTTTCGTTGACACCTGCTTTTAGGTAAGGCAGCACAGCCAAAGCATGTGCACTTTCAAGCGCAGGAATGATGCCTTCAAGTTTGGTCAACTCCATTGCTGCCACTACAGATTCATCGTCGGTAATGGCATAAAACTCCGCACGACGGCTATCGTGCAAATGCGCATGAAGCGGGCCGATGCCTGGATAATCCAAACCTGCTGAAATAGAATGCGGTTCTACTACTTGGCCGTCTTCGGTCTGCATCAGAATACTTTTACTTCCATGTAAAACCCCGATTTTACCCAAAAATGTAGTAGCAGCCGATAAACCTGAATCAATGCCATGCCCGCCTGCCTCAGCAGCAATGAGCTTGACCGATTCGTCGTCAAGGAAATGATAAAACGCTCCTGCGGCATTGGAACCGCCGCCCACACAGGCAATGACGT
This sequence comes from Runella sp., assembly GCA_039810845.1. Lineage (GTDB taxonomy): Bacteria > Bacteroidota > Bacteroidia > Cytophagales > Spirosomataceae > Runella. Next base: position 9,522 of record JBDHXS010000131.1, read on the forward strand.
AATCAGGGAGTTCTGAGCCTGTTTTTTCGAGTAACTGCTTTTTGATTTCTTCCGAAATCACCGATTGGAAACGCGCCACCATGTCGGGGTAAGGATGAGGCCCTACTACGGAACCAATGATATAGTGCGTATCGGTAGGATTGTTGATCCAGTGACGCATGGCTTCATTGGTCGCATCTTTGAGGGTTTTGGAGCCGCTCTTTGCTGGTCGTACTTCGGCACCGAGCATTTTCATACGTGCTACGTTCGGTGCTTGGCGTTGGATATCAATCTCGCCCATATAGACAATGCACTCTAATCCCATCAGGGCGCATACCGTTGCAGTAGCTACTCCGTGTTGCCCCGCGCCTGTTTCAGCCACGATTTTATGTTTACCAAGGCGTTTTGCCAAGAGAATTTGCCCGATGGTATTATTGACTTTGTGCGCCCCTGTATGACACAAATCTTCTCGTTTGAGATAAACCGTAGTATTGTATTTTTCTGACAAACGATTGGCTAAGTACAAAGGTGTAGGCCGCCCTACGTAATCGCGTAGTAACCCGTGAAATTCTTCCTGAAAATCTGGCTGACTGATGATGCTGAGGTAGTTTTCACGAAGTTCTTCTACATTTGGGTATAGCATTTCGGGGATATAGGCCCCACCAAACTGACCATAATAGCCCCGTTCGGTGACTTGAAAAGGAGAGTTTACTAACGTGGTTGTCATTGCTTTTATAGCTAAGATAATTGCTGAAATTTTTAGTTAGGAGAGTGCTTTACGTTTCATAAACGAGTCGCTCAGGATAATGAACGCTCCAGCCATAATGGAGACATCGGCCAGATTAAAAATACCTGTTTGAAATATACCCACTTGGATATGCAGAAAATCAGTCACTGAGCCGTATCGCCATCGGTCAAAAAGGTTTCCAATGCCCCCTCCAATAATAAAACACAATCCAAGGAGCTTTTGATTTGACAAATCGGATTTGAACAATAGAAATGCTAATCCTGCAATCAGTGCTAAAATAGGCAACGCCAATAAAAACAGGGTTTTAGCAAAATTGGGCAGAGTAGCCCCCAAGCTCAAAAAAGCGCCCGAATTTTCTACCTTCGTCAAGGTCAGGTGTTTACCAAAGAGTTCAATATTGTCGTAGAAATAAACATTTTTGCGAACCATGTTTTTAGAAACTTGGTCACATCCAATGTTTACGCCTACAATCATCAATATAAGGAAAGTTCGTATGGCTTTCTTCAGCATCATGGCAATGTTTTTTACACTTCTACTTCCTCTTCGGCAGGGCGAACCAATGCAATCAATTGTCGCAATTTATCAATGTCTTTCAATGCTGGTTCCTTTTCAAATTTGCTATTGACATCCAACCCAAACACCCGCATATTCAATTTGGCTACTTCTTCAATGTTTTCGAGCGAAAGACCCCCACTGAGGAAAAATGGCTTTTCAGCATCATACCGCTTCAGAATGTTCCGGTCAAAAGCGATACCATTTCCTCCAGGTTCGGAGCCTTTGGCATCGAAAAGAAAATAATCACAATGAGGTTTGTAATTGTTGAGACTCCAAAAGTTAAATGTTTCACTGATAGAAAACGCCTTAATGATATTAATACCACGTGTTTTGAGGTTTCGGCAAAAATCGGGCGTTTCGTGACCATGAAGCTGCACATACTGAAAATCATATTTCTTAACGATGCGAAGAATATAGTCTGGGTTTGCGTTGACAAATACACCTACTTTTTTGATCGGTTTCGGAATACTTCGGACGAATTCCTCATTGAGTAGTTCGCCCACATAGCGAGGAGATTTGTCATAAAAAATAAAACCAACAAAATCGGGTTTCAATTCTATCAATTCGGCCAAGTTAGCCGCGTCGCGCATTCCACATACTTTTATCTTCATCATGGGGCAAGGTACATTATTGGTTAGTCGTTAATTGGAAGTCATCTATAAGATTTTTCAAAGCCAGTCCAGGATTGTTGGTTGTCATAAAAGATTCTCCAATCAGAAAACCCTGATAACCTGCTGCTCGTAGTTGTTGAATCGTTTCGGCATCCTTAAGGCCACTTTCTGATATTTTGACGAAATTATCTGAAATAAGTTGCGCCAATTCCAACGAAGTTTCGATAGAAGTGACAAAAGTTTTCAGATTGCGGTTGTTGACCCCCACCATATCTACGTATTCACAAATGCTTTGTTCGAGTTCTTCTCGGTCATGCACTTCGAGCAATACCTCCAAACCGAGCTCGTGGGCTTTTTGTCCCAAGTGGCGAATTTCAGCAGGAGTAAGACAAGCAGCAATGAGTAAAATTACATCGGCTCCGATGGCTTTGGCTTCCCACAATTGATATTCGTCAATCATAAAATCTTTGCGAAGCATCGGTGTACGAGGATTAGCGGCACGTGCCTTGCTAAAATCCTCAAATGTACCCCCAAAAAACTCAGTATCAGTCAGTACAGAAAGTCCATTTGCACCCGCATCCACGTAACTTTTGGTGACGATTTCGGGTTGTACGCGGTCGTTAATGATGCCTTTGGAGGGCGATTTGCGTTTAAATTCTGAAATAATTCCCGAAGCCCCTTCGGCCAAAAGTGCGTTTTTGAGCGAGAGCGTCGGACGACCAAAAAGGGGGGCTTTTTCGAGTTCGGCCATGCTTACTTTCGATTTTGCATTGGCTATCTCGATACGTTTGTGGGCTATTATTTTGTCAAGAATAT
>JBDHXS010000132.1:0-12211 GCA_039810845.1 Runella sp.
GAAAAAATACGGTCAAAGCAGAGGAGTTTTGTATCGAAATGCAAAATACATTAGGTGTTACGACGGAAGTTGCCTCTCAGCCTGAACAATTGCTCGAAGCTGATATTGTTTGTACGTCCACTACCTCCAACGTCCCCGTTTTTGAACATCATAATCTCAAAAAAGGCGTTCATATCAATGGCGTGGGCTCGTATCGCCCCGATACCCGCGAGATTCCAGCACTTACCATGCAAAGTGCCAAACTCATAGTTGACCAACGAAGTGCTGCGTTGGCCGAAGCAGGTGATGTGGTTTTACCAATTCAAGAAGGTTTGTTTGATGTAAATCATATTTTTGCTGAATTGGGAGAAATTGTGGCAGGAATAAAATCAGGTCGAACCGACGAGCATGAAGTGACTGTTTTTAAGTCGGTGGGTAATGCTGCACAAGATTTGGCGGTTGCCAGTTATTTGATCAACAAAGCTCAAAAACTGGATTTAGGCGTTGTTTTGAGCTAAAATTCTCTTTTTTTGTACAAATCCTTGACAATCCTGCCTGGCTGCCCTACATTTGCAGCATCAATTTGTATAATTCTTCGTGAAAACACAGAGCTACGCTTTTTTTCGACATCGTCACCACCACGCCTGCGGGCGAGCGTAGATATTTCCTATTTCCGTGTGGTTTACTGATACAAATCATGCGTTTTCCTTAAATTTTCTTATATTTTTGAAGGTGCTCAATAGGCCAAATTTTTGAAAACTGCCTACTGAAAACTGCCGCACGAGTGGCCCCGCCACTGTAAACTGTAAACTATTTATGTTACGAATTGCCATTCAAAAATCGGGACGCTTGAGCGACGATTCCATCAAATTATTCAAAGAGTGTGGTATCCGTTTTGAAAGCGGCTCTACGGGTAAACTCAAGTCACTTTCTACCAATTTCCCTGCCGAATTTCTTTTTCTTCGCGACGACGACATTCCAGGCTATGTCGAAGACGGCGTAGCTGACTTAGGCATCGTGGGCGAGAATGTCCTTGTTGAATCCCATAAAAATGTACGAGTTGTACATCAATTAGGTTTTTCTAAATGTCGCCTTTCGTTAGCTATTCCGCGCGGTACACAGTGGAATGGTGTACAAGACTTACAGGGTCGCGGCATAGCCACCTCCTATCCTCGAATTTTGGGCAATTATCTCCAAGAAAATGGGGTGGAAGCCGACATTCACGAAATCAGTGGCTCAGTCGAAATCGCTCCAAGCATTGGCTTGGCCGATGCCGTTTGCGATATCGTTAGCTCGGGAAGTACACTTTTGAGCAATGGACTCAAAGAAGTAGAAGTAATTTTTAAGTCGGAGGCGGTATTGATTGGAAGTCAACAACTTTCAGATGAAAAACAAGTGATTTTGGAGAGTTTATTGTTTCGAATCAATGCTGTTCAAGCGGCACAAAGCAATAAATATATTGTACTCAATAGCCCTGTGGAGGCCATCGAAAAAATAGCTTCATTATTGCCTGGCATGAAAGCACCGACCGTTGTTCCACTCAATACAGAGGGCTGGGTGTCGCTTCATTCAGTGATTAATGAAAACGATTTTTGGACCAATATCGTCAAAATCCGAGAAGCAGGTGCTGAAGGCATTTTGGTCATTCCGATTGAGAAGATGATTTATTAATTGGAGCTACTCTTGACAGTATTTAAAGCGCAACCTGAAAATAATGAAAATCATCCCTTTTCCAAAAAAATCAGAATGGCCTACTTTGTTGGCGCGTCCCACCCAAAGCATGGCTAAAATCGAAAAAGCAGTTGCACCTATTTTGGAAAAAGTGCGACAAGAAGGCGATACGGCCTTGCGCGAGCTGGCTTTGAAATTTGATAAAATCGAATTACAAGACATTGCCATGCCCGAAGCGACTGTCGAGGCCGCTGAAACGCAACTATCCGACGAACTGAAAGCTGCTATCCAACAGGCGTATCAGAATATTCGAATTTTTCACGAAGCACAACACCAATCTGTCCAAAAAATCGAAACCATGCCTGGCGTTACTTGCTGGCGCAAAAGTGTAGGGATTGAGAAAGTAGGATTGTACATTCCAGGAGGTTCTGCACCATTGTTTAGCACGGTATTGATGTTGGGCGTACCAGCGCAATTGGCAGGTTGCAAAGAAGTAGTATTATGTACCCCCAGCGACCACCCTGCCATTTTATATGCTGCAAAATTGGTAGGTGTAACCAAGGTTTTCAGAATAGGAGGGGCACAAGCCATTGCAGCTATGGCCTATGGAACGGAATCGGTACCTAAGGTTTATAAAATCTTTGGGCCAGGTAATCAGTATGTGACAGCGGCTAAAATGCTGTTGGCGAAAGAAGGAGTTGCCATAGATATGCCTGCAGGCCCCAGCGAAGTAGCCATCTATGTGGACAAAACGGCCATTCCTGCTTTTGTAGCTGCCGATTTGCTCTCGCAGGCTGAACACGGCGAAGACAGCCAAGTGCTGTTGGTATCAACCGATAAGAAACTGTTGGCTTCTATCAATTTGGCTTTGATGACACAATTGGAGGCGCTTCCTCGTAAGGAGATCGCTCGTAAGGCGATTGAAAACAGCAAGGCAATACTGGTTGAAAATAATGATGATGCCATTGAATTGCTCAATGAATACGCTGCCGAACACCTGATTTTGAGCGTAGCAGATGCCGAAATGGTAAGCGAACAAATCATCAACGCAGGTTCGATTTTCTTAGGGAACTACACACCAGAATCTTGCGGTGATTATGCCTCAGGCACAAATCATACCTTGCCAACCAACGGCCACGCCCGTGCTTATAGTGGCGTATCGTTGGATAGTTTTGTAAAAAAAATTACGGTACAGCACATCACTGAAGAAGGTATTAGGAACATTGGTTCGACGGTGGAAGAGATGGCCGAAGCCGAGTCTCTTCATGCACACAAGCGAGCTGTAAGTTTGCGGTTAAGCAGTTTGAAGTAATGCAAGAAATTTGTCTTATATTTATCGGAAAAATTTCGCAACTATGACAGCATTATCCATTGCCAACCGCCTTGGAGGAGCCAAGGTGTTGGGACGTACTGTTAGCTCAGATTTTGATTTTTTTGATTTGGCGGCGGCGGGTGTGCCCAAGGCTACTATTAAACATTTGGCCGACTCGCTCGGAATTGAGGTGAGTGAACTGATTAAATTCTTGCCTGTTACGAGCCGTAATCTACAACGCTATCAAGATACCGACTTACTAAACACCGTTGTATCTGACCATCTTATCGCTTTGGCCAAGCTTTTTGCCTACGGTGAAGATGCCCTTGGCCGAAATTATTTTCGGGATTGGTTGCATCGCCCTATTTTAGCATTAGGGAGGATAAAACCTATCGAATTTTTGAAATCGCATACGGGTATTGAAATCATTCGCCATGAGTTGGGGCGTATCGAACACGGAATCTTTGCTTAATGGAACTGTTTAGAGTAGTAAGAGAAAAATACCAAACCGATTTGTCGGGGAGAGGGGCGTACCTGCATGGTGGGCGCTGGAATAGCCCTGAGCAATACGCGCTTTATACTACGTTTACGCGTTCATTAGGAATTTTAGAAACCATTGTGCATATCGAAAGTACTTTCCCACCCGATGATTATGTAATGGTAGTCTTGTACATCCCTGATACAGTAGCTATTCAAAATGTGTCGTTGGATGATTTGAGTAAAAACTGGAAAAAAGACACCCTTGAAACCCAGCATCTCGGTGACAAGTGGCTTGCAGCCAACCAAACACCCCTTTTGCGCGTTCCTTCGGTGATTGTCAATGCCGAGTATAATTATATTTTGAACCCCAAACACCTGGTCTTTCAAGAACTCAAAATCATCAATACCGAGCCGTTGTCTTTTGATGAACGTTTTTTTAGGAAAGTATAACCAACAAATTATCTATTATACCACAATGGCATTAAGTAACTTCTTCTATATCTGTGCGGCATGGATAATAAGTACAGGTCTTACGTATGCACAAACCGATGTACAAAAAGTATTTGATGCCATGCTCAAAACCTACTCAGAAGCCAGTACCTATCAAGATTTTGGAACCGTGACAACATTGCTTGAAACTAAACCAACCACAATCAAAACTCAGCTTATCTTTAGAACTGCGTATCAGCGTGCTACAGGGCAGTTTCGATTTGCTTATTTGGAAGAAAAACGTACTCGCTTTACGATACTTGACGAAAAATGCCATGTATCATGGAGTGATGGTAAGTCAACAAAATCTTACTGGACGATTGATAATCGGGTGTCTGAATATCAAAACATTACCGAATCATTGGCGGCAGCTACGGGTGTATCGGGTACTGCTTCTCGAAAAATACCAGGACTTTTACTAACCGAATCAATTAAGGCAGGTTGGGATATTCGTTCTATAGGTGTTTTGCAAATGATGCCCAATGAGAAGATAAAAGATGTTGACTGCTATCATATTTTAGGTCAAGTCATGCAAACAAATCGTAAAATTCAAGTTGATTTGTGGATTGACCAAAAAACGTATTTAATAAAGAAAATAGTCGAGGAAGGTGGTTCAATGGGTAGTAGTATCTCCAAATCTATTCATATTTTTGAGTATGACGCTGTTATTAATGCCCCAATTCCTTCCAAATATTTAGAATTTAATTATCAAGATTGCCTTTTGGAAAAATAATTATGACTTTTGACTTAACCAAAATCCTCCGTCCACACATTTTAAATTTGGTGCCGTACTCCTCGGCAAGAGACGAATATACGGGTAAAGAAGGCGTTTTTTTGGATGCCAACGAAAACCCTTACAAAAGTGTAAACGGTCAACATTGGAATCGCTATCCAGACCCATATCAGTGGGCTATCAAAGAAAAACTCGCTCCCATTAAAGGCGTACGTCCTACGCAGATTTTCTTGGGAAATGGTTCTGACGAACCCATTGACTTATTGGTTCGGGCTACTTGTACACCCCGAGAAGACAATATTCTCATCATGCCGCCTACCTACGGCATGTACCAAGTAAGTGCTGATATCAACGACGTACCTATCGTAAAAGTCCCACTCACACCCGATTTTCAGATAGATACAGCGAAAGTATTGGCAGGAGTTACACCCCAAACCAAAATCGTTTGGATTTGTTCACCCAACAATCCCAGTGGAAATTTGCTAAAACGCGAGGCGATTCTTGAAATTCTGAATCATTTCGGTGGTTTGGTTGTGGTGGATGAAGCATATATTGATTTTGCCGATGAACCTTCGTTTGTCACTGAGTTGGACAACTATCCCAATCTGATCGTGTTACAAACTTTTTCCAAAGCCTGGGGATTAGCTTCTTTACGATTGGGAATGTGTTTTGCTTCCGAAGAAATCATTCGAGTTTTAAATAAAATCAAGCCCCCCTACAATCTGAGTGGTGCTACCCAACAGTTGTTACTTGAAGCTTTAGATTACGTCGAAAAGAAAAACCAGCTTGTACAGGATATTTTGGCCGAACGTGAGCATTTGGGTACGAATTTGAGTACTTTGCCGTTAGTTAAAAAGATATATCCTTCGGATGCCAATTTTTTACTGGTTCAGTTTGACGATGCCGCTGCGGTGATGCACTATCTGTTGGAAGAAAAAATTATCGTTCGTGACCGCTCTAAGGTGATACTTTGTGAAGGATGTTTGCGTCTAACTGTTGGTACTGCCGAAGAGAATCAAATTTTGGTGGAAGCTTTAAAATCTTTTGTCATTTTGGCCTAAAAAATAAGGGATTCCATTTCAACAATTGTCTTTTAGAAAACCAAACCTATTTGTATGAAAAATAAGTTTCTTTTGATATTTCTACTTTCTTCCTTTACAGCGTTTCCTTTGTTGGCACAGTATAACAACTGGGCAGTAGGGTTTCAGTTGGTAGAGCCTTCGGGGATTAATGCACGCAAGTATTTTGGAGAAAACAAAGCTTTGGATGTGTCATTGGGTACATATGGGCTATTTTACGGGCGTGACCGCAAATATCGCAAAGGATATTACCAAAATGCTGGTTTTTCACTTCGAGCTACGTATCTATGGCATACGTCTTTGTTCAAAAAAGAACAGCTTCGGGCTTATTATGGCTTTGGTGGACAAATCAATTCGCGGCGTTATTATTTTGACTCGCGCAATGCCCCTGGTTTAAAAGAGTATGATAACTCTATCGCCTTGGGAGGTGCGGGCGTAGCTGGAGCAGAATATTTTGTGTCGAGTAGCCCCCTTTCTATATTTTTGGAAACAGGCTTGTATGTGGAGTTAGTACCTGCCATTTTTTACTTGCACCCACAAGCAAGTATTGGCGTGAGGTTTAATTTTTAGTACGCTGAATCAAGAAGACTTACAAAAGCCCATTGGACAGTTATATTCTGACGCCACTGGGCTTTTGTGCGTTACAAAGAATTTGTAAAACCTGCAAAAATCTTATGAGACGATTAGTAGGGATAGGTATCTTTTTGATGCTGCCTTTTTTGGCAAAAGCCCAAGATGAACTTTTGGTTTTAAATTATTGGAACTACCACAATGAACACTCGCTTTTGTATAAGCATTTGTGTAATCGAGCCTTTGGGCAGTTACAAAACAGAAAAGCAGAAATAAGTCAACTAAAAACCAAGCAAGATTGGCAGAAACGACAAACACTGGTAAAGCAAAAACTTCAAGAAGCTATCGGGGTTTTTCCTGAAAAAACACCTCTCAATGCTGTTGTTACAGGTACGATTGAGCGAGAGGGAATAACGGTTGAAAAGCTATATTTTGAATCGTTTCCTAACTATTACGTTACCGCTGCCTTGTTTTTGCCTGTGGGGAGGCGTGAAAACCTCCCTGCAATAGTTTATTGTAGCGGCCACAGCGAAAATGGGTTTCGTAGCCAAAGTTATCAGCAAATTATTCTCAATTATGCAAAAAAAGGGTTTGCTGTGCTTGCCTTTGATCCGATAGGGCAGGGGGAGCGAATTCAATACCCTAAGTCCCAGCCACCCCAATACTTTTTTCAGCGATTTGGCCCCACACACGAGCATTCCTACGGTGGTTCTCCCGCTTTTTTATTAGGTGGTTCGCCTGCACTGTATTTTGTTTGGGATGGTATTCGGGCCGTTGATTACTTGTTGAGTAGGAAAGAAATTGATAAAAATCGCATTGGCATTGCGGGTAGATCGGGTGGAGGCACTCAAAGCGCGTACATTGCTGCGGTAGATACTCGAATTTTGGCTGCTGCGCCTGAGTGCTACGTTACTTCTTTCGACAAACTGCTGCGCTCGATGGGGCCGCAAGATGCCGAGCAAAATCTTTTTCACACTTTTGACAAAGGGCTTGATATGGCCGATTTGCTCGAAGTAAGAGCCCCCAAACCGACGTTGATGGTTACCACTACCCGCGATATTTTTAGTATTGAGGGAGCGCGAGAAGTATTTGACGAAGCCAAAATAGCCTACCGAAATTTAGGAGCCGAACCACACCTCTCAATGGTAGAAGATGATGCGGGGCATGCCTCAACCCCAAAAAATCGGGAAGCGAGTTATGCCTTTTTTCAAAAATACCTCCAAAATCCTGGGTCAAACGAAGATACTAAGGTGTCGTTTTTTAGCGATAAAGAATTGTTTGTTACACTCACGGGCAATGTTTATTCGTCATTGAAAGGTGAAACACTTTTTTCTTTGATTCAAAAAGATAGCTTTCGATGGCTCAAGGAAACGACAAAAATTCAGCCCTATGCTCTCACGGCCAAAGTAGCTTCGTTGATGAATTTTGTGCCGCCAAAACCTGAGAAGAAATCCCTGTTTTCGGGTAGATTGGTACGAGAAGGGTATGTCATTGAAAAATACCTTGTGGCAGGGTCTGGTGATTATTATTTACCAGTGTTGTGGTTTAAGCCCCAAAAGACCAACAACAAAATAGTACTGTATCTCAACACAAAAGGAAAAGGAGCCGTGGCCCAGCCTAGCGGTATAGCCGAACAACTTTCCAAGGAAGGGTACAACGTAGTGTTACCCGATTTGAGCGGCGCGGGAGAGTTAGCCAACGGATACATCAAAGGCGGAGACTCGTTCATTGACAGTACTTCGCTGAATCTTTGGTACACTTCTATTTTGACCAATAAAAGTTTGGTAGGCATACGGGCTGAAGAAATACAACTCATTACGGAGTTTATCAAAAAAATGTCAGGTATTTCGTCTATTACGGCGATTGCTTCGGGTGTTTTTTCCACCGACTTGCTGCACGCCGCTGTAGTAACAAAGGCTTTTGGACAGATTGCCTTGCTGCACGGACTGATTTCTTATCGCTCTATTATTGAGCAGGAACACTATCGCACCCAATTTATTCCATCAGTAGTAGCGGGGGCGTTACCCTTTTATGACTTGCCTGATTTAGTAAAAATACTTGCCCCACGAAGAATTTTTTTGCAAGGGGTAGTGGATGCAGCAAACCAGCCTATGGATAAGCATACAGTGGAAAAGATTTACGCAGATGCGATACAAGCGCATTCTAATCATAAAAGCCTTCAAATAGGCCAAGCTATACAAGCCGATGAACAGATGCGTGAGCTACTGGCTTGGTTACAGTCAAACAAAAATTAAAAGAGCTGTTTAAGTAATTGTTTTTTAGTTTTAATCAATTGATTATGAGGTGGATGCTGGATTTTTTGGCATTAATCCGAAGAAGCTGATTCATATTTCAATGCCTTTGAGATAGACTCAGTGAGCTCTAAAATTCCATTTAGAATTATCACTGTTAAAATCAAATTCTGCCAAGGTTGGAGTGCTGTCACCAGAAGATACCAAGGCTAATTTCTTTCCTGAATTGGGAACAACCTTGGGCATGATTCGGTAGGTGTCGTCCGTCAATTGATCAATTCGCCATAACTGTTCGGTTGCACCCGTAAAGGCTGGTACCGCGATTACTTCGGACTCGGCAATGGCAGCCTACGCCTGCTCAGTTCCTGCCAGTACTATTTTATAATAAGGGCTGCCCAGATACTCAACGAAGCTACTAAAATGGTTTTGGAGAGCCTTATAATCCCCTTGGAATTTTAAGGTTTAGCGGATACTGGATTGATATAATGTGTCTTAGCATTCTTTTCATAAGACTGGTCTAATTGGAGTCCAGTCAAAATCTATACAGCCGAATGTGGTCTTGATGGGAAATATTCGTTCAAAAAATCAGCCATACAACCCAAATCTTTTATAATCGCATAGATGTTTAGGATTTTATCGTTTAGTTTAGCGACCTATTATAAAATAGCTTATGGCGAAAGTAAAAACGGCGTATTTCTGTCAAAACTGCGGTCATCAATCGCCCAAGTGGTTGGGACGTTGTCCTTCGTGTGGCGAATGGAACACCCTCGTAGAGGAAGTCCTCGAAAAAGAAGACAAAAAAGGGCCACTTGCCCAGTGGAAATCGGTAAGTTTGGCCGCCAAACCCAAGGCCATCAACGAAATCAAGTACGAAGAAGAACCGCGCATCGTGACCATTGATGGCGAGCTCAACCGCGTATTAGGCGGTGGCATTGTGCTGGGTTCGTTGGTACTTATCGGTGGTGAGCCTGGCATTGGAAAGTCAACCTTAATGCTCCAGATTGCCCTCACCCTCACGCAACGCGTGCTGTACGTATCGGGCGAGGAAAGCGAGTCTCAGATAAAAATGCGTGCCGAGCGACTTGCTAGCAAAAACCACAATTGTTTCATTCTGACCGAGACGGCCACTGAAAATATCTTTCGCCAAATCGAAGAATTTGACCCCGATGTAGTCATCATTGACTCGATTCAAACGATGCAATCATCGCTCATTGAGTCGGGAGCAGGGAGCGTGTCACAGGTGCGACAATGTGCCGCTGAGTTGATGAAATATGCCAAAGAAAGCGGTGTACCCGTGTTTATGATTGGGCATATTACCAAAGATGGCAACTTAGCAGGTCCTAAAACCCTTGAACACATGGTAGATACGGTTCTACAATTTGAAGGGGATCGCCACACGACCTATCGCATTTTACGCACCACCAAAAACCGCTTTGGAAGTACTTCTGAATTGGGAATTTACGAAATGCTGGGTTCTGGGCTTCGTCAAGTGACCAATCCATCGGAGATTTTGATTTCGCAACGTGAAGAGCAATTGAGCGGCATCACGATTGGTTCCATGCTCGAAGGTAATCGCCCACTGATGATTGAAATTCAGTCGTTAGTAAGTGTCGCCAATTATGGTACGCCACAACGCAGCAGTACAGGTTTTGACAATAAACGCTTACAGATGTTACTGGCTGTTCTGGAAAAGCGCGGTGGTTTTCGACTGGGTACGCAAGACGTATTTCTGAATGTAGCAGGCGGCCTCCGCGTCGAAGATCCTGCCATTGACTTAGCAGTGGTCACTTCCATTGCTTCTTCTTTTGAGGATGCGTTTGTACCACCGTCGGTATGTTTTGCGGGAGAAGTAGGCTTGGGGGGTGAAGTGCGGGCTGTCAGTCGGATTGAAGGCCGCATTGCCGAAGCAGAAAAACTGGGTTTCAAAAAGGTTTTTATTTCTAAATACAACACCAAAGGATTGATTTTCAAGAACTACAATATTCAGATTGTTCCCGTAGCAAAGCTGGATGAAGTGTTTGGCGAATTATTGAAATAACTCACCACCGCATCCTGAACCCAACACCGTGGATGCCTTCAATTTTGATACTGGGGTCGTCGCAGAGGTATTTGCGAAGACGCGACATGAAGACGTCGAGACTACGCCCCATAAAATAATCGTCGTCGCCCCAAATGGCTTTTAGCAAATCTTCGCGTTTGATAACTTGATTGGGACGTTCAGCCAAATAACGCAACACTTCGGCTTCGCGGTAGGTCAGGTCTTGCGTTTTTCCGTTGATTTGTAAGTGTAGTTTTTCAAAATCAAACGTGTATTTCCCTACATACACTTTTTTGTTCTTCTCCTCACTCCTTACCGCAGCGGCGGTGGTTTCTGATTTTTGACTCCTTCGTAAAAATATCTCAATCTTCAACATCAACTCCTCCATACTAAAGGGTTTTGTCAGATAATCGTCGCCACCTATCCGAAGACCGTGAAGTTTGTCTTCTTGCAATGACCGCGCCGTCAAAAATAAAATAGGAACATGTTTGTCTTGCTGTCTGATTTTTTGAGCTAATGTAAACCCATCTAACTGAGGAAGCATCACATCCAATACGCACAAATCAAAAGGCTGTTGTTGATGAAAAGTATCGAGTGCCTCCTGCCCATCAATACAGTGAACAATTTCGTAATGGTTGAGTTCGAGATTATCTTTGGTGACAAAGCCCAAGTTAGGATCATCTTCGACGTAGAGAATGCGCGGCATTTTTTGGGTTTAAAGTTTACGGTTTTGGGTTTACAGTTTTGAGTTTATTGTTGGAGCCTGAGGTGATTCTATATGGCTTGCTGTGGGCTATTGACCATCGGCTATGAACTACAAATTACTCTACCTACTTTTTCAAAGGTATCAATATCTTAAACTCACTTCCTTTTTCTATTTCACTTTTAAGTTGAAGTTTCCAACCGTGGGCTTTGGCGATTTGTTGTACATAGCTCAATCCTATTCCAAACCCTTTGACATTGTGTACATTGCCCGTAGGAACACGGTAAAATTTGCCAAATACCTTCCGCTGATGTTCGGGAGCAATTCCTATGCCATTGTCTCTAACAGAAAGTGCCAAAATTCCGTCTTGGCTCGAAGTCTCCAAATAAATGTCTGGGTTTTTAGGAGTATATTTAAAAGCGTTGTCAATTAAATTAGTGATGGCATTCGACAAATGCAACCGGTCGGCATGAATGTAGGGCTCGGTGGCATTGAGGTGGAGCGTAAGATTATTTTCGTACTTGTTGGCCAATGCACTAACAATCTGGTGTACATCAAGCCATTCAATTGTAAGTGGCAGCTTATTTTTCTCAGCTTTTGCCATATTTAGCACTGTTTCTACCTGATTTTGCAGGCGCAATGCTTCTTCTTTTACTATTGCTGTATATTTCTTTAGACGTTCGGGTTGGTCTTTGATGGCAGGGGTATTGAGTACATCGGCGGCAATTCTGATGGTGGCAATGGGTGTTTGTAGCTCATGCGTCATGTTGTTGATAAAATCACGATGCACCTCGGTCAGCTGTTTTTGGCGCAAAATCACAAACAAGGCATATCCAAAAAAGCTGATTGCCAGTAGTACCAACAAAGAAGAACCAATCCAACCGCTGAGATCACTAATGACTGCT
>JBDHXS010000133.1:0-12173 GCA_039810845.1 Runella sp.
CAAAGAGTACAATTTCGTCAATACGATTCAGGAACTCAGGACGAACTGTTTGTTTCAAAAGACCCAACACATCATTTTTAGCTTCTTCTTTGAAATATAACTTCCAGCCTTTTTCGAGTTTGTTGCCTGCTTCTTTGAACTTCTCCATGATGATATCGCTACCGATGTTGGAGGTCATAATGATAATAGTGTTCTTAAAGTTGGCCAAGCGACCTTTGTTATCGGTCAATCGGCCATCGTCCAATACTTGCAACATTATGTTCCAAACGTCGGGGTGTGCTTTTTCGATTTCGTCCAACAAAATCACGCTATATGGTTTGCGGCGTACGGCCTCGGTCAATTGTCCACCTTCGTCATAACCCACATAGCCCGGAGGCGCTCCCACCAAACGGCTTACAGCATGGCGTTCTTAGTATTCGCTCATGTCAATTCGCACCATGGCATTTTCGTCATTGAAGAGGTAATTGGCCAAGGTTTTCGCCAATTCGGTTTTCCCAACACCCGTAGGGCCTAAAAATAAGAAACTGCCAATGGGGCGTTTAGGGTCTTGGAGTCCTGCCCGTGAACGACGTACGGCATCAGCTACGGCCTGAATGGCTTCTTCCTGCCCAGCTACACGTTTTTGGAGTTCAATCTCCAGTCCCAATAATTTTTCTCGCTCACTTTGTAGCATTTTACTTACTGGAATGCCCGTCCATTTGGCTACTACTTCGGCAATGTTTTCGGGAGTTACGGCTCCCCAACCTCCGATAGGGGAGTATTCTGAAAACACCGAGGAATTGGCTCCCCCGTCGGGGGCAGGGGGGGCTTTTTTCTCTAATTCAGGGATTAATCCATATCTAATCTCCGCTACTTTTCCATAATCACCCGCCCGTTCGGCTTGTTCGGCTTCCAGACGAAGTTGCTCCAGTTGCTCTTTCAGTACACGAATTTCGTTGATTTTACCTTTTTGTAACTCCCATTGCGCTTTAAACTCGTTGCGTTCTTCATTTAAATCTGCAATTTCTTTGCTCAGGCGCGATTCTTTTTCTTTGTCATTTTCTCGTCGAATCGCTTCGCGTTCAATTTCCAACTGCATAATGCGGCGGTTGAGGTCATCAAGTTCTTCAGGAACAGAGTCCATTTCCAAGCGCAATTTTGCAGATGCTTCATCCATCAAGTCAATGGCTTTATCAGGTAAGAAACGGTCTGAAATATACCGACTTGACAATTCCACAGCTGCAATGACGGCATCGTCTTGGATACGTACTCCATGGTGAAGTTCGTACTTGTCTTTGATACCCCGCAATATACTGATGGCATCTGCTTCGTTGGGCTCATCGACAGTGACGACCTGAAAACGGCGTTCGAGGGCTTTGTCTTTCTCAATGTACTTTTGGTACTCTTTGGTCGTTGTCGCCCCAATGGTATGAAGTTCGCCCCGCGCGAGGGCCGGTTTGAGCAAGTTGGCAGCATCCATGGCTCCCTCACCTCCGGCCCCCGCCCCGATGAGCGTGTGAATTTCGTCAATAAATAAGATTACCTGTCCCTCAGAATCCATTACTTCTTTGATAACGGCCTTAAGTCGTTCTTCAAACTCTCCTTTGTATTTGGCTCCCGCAATGAGAAGCCCCATGTCCAAAGAAACAATTTGTTTTTCTTTCAATTGTTCGGGTACATCGCCCTGCACAATCCGTTGAGCAAGCCCTTCCACAATGGCTGTTTTACCTACCCCTGGCTCACCGAGCAGCATGGGGTTGTTTTTGGTACGACGGGCTAAAATCTGCAATACCCGACGGATTTCATCATCGCGGCCAATTACAGGGTCAATTTTTCCCGCTTTGGCCATTTCATTCAAATTTTTGCTGTACCGTTCAAGCGAGCGATATTTAGCTTCGGCATTTTGGTCTTTCACAGGGTTATTTTTTCCTCTTAATTCTTTGATAGCTACTAATAGTTCTTTTTCTTTTAACCCTACTTCCTGCATGAGTTTCGCCGTGGTGTCTTTACCAGCGGCCAATCCCAAATAGAGTAATTCTATGCTTACAAATTCATCATTAAATTCTTTCAGATAGCTCTGAGCTTTCTGAAAAGCAGTATTCAAGTCATTACTTAGGTATTCTGTATTGGCGGTGCCTGCGACACGAGGATAGCCATTCACAATGACCTCCAGTTTTGTATTCAGTGTTTGAAGAGATACATTCCCTTTTTTTGCTAAAAACTGTGAAGTATTTGGGTCTTCTTCCAAAATAGCTTTCAGAATATGACCCGTTTCTACTACTTGTTGTTGATTGCTTTGCGCAATTTGTACAGCCCGCTGTACAACCTCCTGCGCTTTGATGGTATATTGGTTAAAATTCATGGCTAAAACGGTATTAATTGATCCTTGAAACAATCTATCGATTTATGAATATAAAGGAAACAATAGTCGTGCCGACGGAAAAAAGCGGAAATTTTGACACGATTTTGTTGGTTTTTCCTGAAAATTATAGACAGAATGGCGTGTTTTCGCTACTTTTGGCACTATGTCTATTCCCGTTTTTATTCAGAGTCAAGAAGATTTTATAAGCTTGGCCGAACATCTGAACCGTTTAGAGGCGTTTGCCATTGATACCGAATTCGATAACAATCACTACGCCTATGGTTTCAAACTTTGCCTATTGCAAATTGCCACGTCAGATACCTGCTATTTGATTGACCCTTTCGAAATTCAGGATTTATCTCCTCTTTGGCGAGTTTTGAAAAATCCCAACGTCGAAAAAGTGCTGCACGACAGTGGGGAGGATATGCGGCTGTTCTATTTACACGGTTGTTCGCCGCGCCGCATTTTTGACACCAGTATCGCTACCAAACTGCTCAATTTTGAAAAAATTGGATTGGGAAGTGTTTTAAGCGACGTCCTTGGAATTGAATCCAGTAAAAAGAAACAGCAAAGCAACTGGCTCAAACGACCCTTGTTACCCTTGCAATTGGAATATGCAGCTAACGATGTGATTTATTTACTTAAGTTGAGAGAGGTATTTACAGAACGACTTCAAGCCCAAAATCGCTGGGAATGGTTTCAGCAAAGTATGGTATTTTTGGAAAACAAGAGTTACGCACCCAAGATTAAAAACACATTTTTGAGTTTTAAAGACCAAAAAGAATTTCACCCCTTTGACCAGCATATTTTGAATGAACTCTATCGGTTTCGCGACGAGCAAGCTCAGCGTATTAGCAAGCCTGTCTATCAGGTCATTCCGGAAAGTATCATTCATGAAATAGTACGGCAGCCAGCTGTTTTAGACGATTGGATGAGCCTGAAAGGCATTCACTACCGAATTCAGAGTGAACAGGTTGCCGAAAAATTCAAAACGATTTACGAACAGGCACATAAAGCGGCGGAAGAGGCTCAGTTGCCCCGATTTAAACGCCAGTTAAGCAAGCAGGAACTCCTTGAAAATCAACAACGTGCCACTCGCAATAATGCGCTACGAGATGGTGTTTTTCTTCCTGTCAAGCGTTGGATTGAGCAGGAATACAGTCTTTTGCTTGCTCCTTATGTGCTTAGTAATGAGATTATTAATCAGCTAATTTCGGGGGAGGCAAAGCTATCTGATATTGGGCCAACTTTCCAACAGAATATCATCAAGGATGCTGCTTTGGCGTTGGGGATTGATATTTCAGCGTTTACTTAATGCTAATTTTCATTCTATAAAATGAGGGTAATGCGCTTACGTCAAATTTTGTTATGGATTTTTGTGATAACCGTAGCATTGGTCGTGAGTTATTATGTACTTTTTCCCCACCTTTGGCACTGCCAATGGGTTGGCTACTCAGATTTTAAAAAGGTAAAACCTAATCTTTATATAAGTCCCTCAACTTCTCCCCAACATCTTCAAAAAGCTACCTGGTCTATTGAGAAAGCACACAGGCGTATCGCTGAATTGTGGGGAAAACCCATAGGTGATGCTATCATTATCTTATGTGAAAGT
This sequence comes from Runella sp., assembly GCA_039810845.1. GTDB lineage: Bacteria > Bacteroidota > Bacteroidia > Cytophagales > Spirosomataceae > Runella. The sequence continues at coordinate 3,954 of JBDHXS010000133.1, forward strand.
ACCGAACAATACCATCGCTATTGCAATAGCGACGAAGGGGCGGGTTGCAGCATTGGTACACCTTGGGGAGCTTCTTTTATTATTCTTAATTTGGATGGGCTGAATACCGACGTAATTGCTCATGAAATGTGTGATGACGAACTTTTTACGCGCTTAGGCTGGTGGAAAACTACTCGTGAAATTCCCCAGTGGTTTAATGAAGGCTTGGCCTTGATGGTGGACTACCGTTTTGTCTCAGCTACCGATAGTTTACAGCGTTATCTGGACTATAAAGATGAATGCTCTTATGTTTCAAATGGTGGACAAACAGTGCTGAATTTGAATGAAATCAGTTCCTTGCACGGTTTTTTTAGTGGAAATGAACACCATGTAATGTTAGCCTACATGACTTCGGGAATGGAAGTGTCACGATGGCTGGCAAATACAAGTAGGCAAGACGTTCCTCGCTTGATAGAACGCATAAAATCAGGCGAAACGTTCGATTTAGCCTATAAGGCTTTTGATAAAAGAAATACTGTAAATAAATGACTATATATCTTTTCTGTCCGTTATCATTTTAAAATTTGGGGATAAAATTCCCCAATAAGAAACGTTTTGAATACCAACTATGAAACTACACCCCAGATCATACCTTATTTCAAAAAGGATTGATATTTTTTCTTTACGTGTTTATGAAGCTTATACCTTCATAATGCGGTTTTTTAAGGAAATTTTTGGAGGCGGATTTGAGTTTCAGGAATTAATCAAACAGTGCTTTGAAATAGGGTATAAATCATTACCACTGATTTCGCTAACTGGCTTTATTACAGGGATGGTTTTTACCAAACAATCACGTCCTTCTTTGATGGAATTTGGGGCTACTTCCTGGTTGCCATCGCTGGTTTCTATTGCCATTGTCAGAGCTTTGGCTCCTTTAATTACCTCCCTCATCAGTGCTGGCAAAGTAGGGTCAAGTATTGGTGCCGAATTGGCATCTATGCGCGTAACTGAGCAAATAGATGCTATGGAAGTATCGGCAGTAAATCCGTTTAAGTTTTTGATAGTTACGCGGGTTTTAGCCACTACGATTACTATTCCGATTTTGTCTTTTTATTGTGCATTTGTGGGGTTGATGGGTTCTTTTTTGGATATCACCCTCAACGAAGAAACCAGTATCTCTGCTTATTTTCAAAATGCTTTTGAGCAAATCACCTTTTTAGACCTCGGCTCGGCCTTGATAAAGGCTATCGCTTATGGATTTACTATTGGGTTAGTGGGTTGTTTCAAAGGATATTATGCCAACAAAGGTACTCAGGGCGTGGGTGAAGCTGCTAACAGCGCCGTAGTGACTTCCATGTTTTTGATTTTTTTGGAAGAAGTTGCCATTGTACAAGTTACAAACTGGTTTAGATAGATACTCATTTACTCATTTTTATTTATGGCCAATCATACACAAAACCGAGAATCTGTCATTATTATCCGAGGTTTGTATAAATCATTCGGAGATTTGCACGTGCTACGAGACGTGAACCTTGATGTGTATAGAGGTGAGAATGTGGTTGTTTTGGGGCGTTCGGGGACGGGAAAGTCGGTTTTAATTAAAATCATTTCTGGCTTATTAGCTCCTGACATAGGAAGTGTGAAAGTATTTGGTCAGGAAGTACCTGCTCTTAATGAAAAACAATTGCGTGAATTACGATTGAAAATAGGTTTTTTATTCCAAAACAGCGCCCTTTATGACAGTATGACCGTTGGCGAAAATCTGGAGTTTCCTCTGGTCAGAAATGTTAAAAATCTGAGTCGGAGAGAAATCAACTATAAAGTTGCCGAAGTGTTGGATTCGGTAGGATTGAAAAAGACACTTAATCAGATGCCCTCTGAACTTTCGGGAGGGCAAAAAAAACGTATTGGGATTGCCCGAACACTTATCTTAAATCCAGAAATAATGCTTTATGATGAGCCTACTGCTGGTTTGGATCCCATTACTTCCATTGAAATCAACGAACTTATTAATGAAGTAAGAAGCCGTTATAACACTACCTCCATCATTATTACTCATGATTTGACCTGTGCCAAGGTCACAGGCGATAGAATAGTAATGCTTTTGGATGGACGTTTTCTCCGTCAGGGTACCTTTGATGAAGTTTTTGATACCAATGAAGAGCGGGTAAAGAGCTTTTACGATTATAATTTTATTAACCCTCCATTATCATCCCACACGATCCATGCAATCCCTAAATAACTCAAATAAGCGTGCCGTTACCGTTGGAATTTTTGTCTTTCTTGGCCTTGCCATACTCATTATAGGAGTCCTGACGATTGGTAGCATGCGAAAAGCATTTATCAGTAAAATAACGGTTAGGTCTATTTTTGATGATGTAAACGGTCTTAAAAAAGGCAATAATGTATGGTTTTCTGGTGTCAAAGTCGGGATTGTAAAATCCATTCGCTTTTACGATAAATCGAAGGTAGAGGTAGATTTGAGCATTGAAGAAAAATCTCAACCATACATTCGTAAAGATGCTAACGTTAAAATCAGTACGGATGGATTAATAGGTAATCGTATAGTAGTCATAATAGGAGGAAGTCCTATGGTTCCAGCAGTTGAGGAAGGTGATATGTTGATGGCAAAAAAAGAAGACGGACAACAAGAAATTCTGAATACGCTTCAGGCCAACAACAAAAATATTTTAGCTATTACCACCGATTTAAAAGACATAACTCAGAGCATCAAAAAGGGCGAAGGGTCGGTAGGGAAATTGTTGACCGACGATAAGCTATTTATAGATTTAGAAAAAACAATGGCTACCTTACGCAATGCGTCTATAGATGCTCAAAAACTGACAGCTTCTTTAAGCGATTACGCTAACAAACTCAATCAAAAAGGAGGCTTGGCCAACGACTTAGCTACTGATACGCTGATTATGGACAATGTAAGATTAACAGTAGCCAAATTAAATGAAACCGCATCAAATGCACGTACTTTAGTGGTCCAATTGCAAGAGTCGGCTAAAGGGATTACGAACGAACTAACCCCAGACCGCAAAAGCCCAGCTGGCGTACTGCTTCATGATGAAGCTGCGGCCATTCAAATCAAAACTACACTTCAAAATTTGACTAAAAGTAGCCACAAATTAGACCAAAATCTAGAGGCACTTCAACATAATTTCCTGTTTCGCCGTTATTTTAAAAAGCAGAAACAGCAATTAGAGATAAAAGATAACACTAATTCGAATCTGCCATAGATTCACGAATTAGTGTCAAAAAGTAAAGAAGATTAAACAAAAAATCTCAATCTACTTTCACCTTCCCTCCTCCCGAATAACTTCGAAAATCGCCCGAATACATGGCATCAGCCGAAACCGGCCCCAATGTAAATGTACCTTTGGTGATAACGCGAACCATGTAATAAAACGTCTTTTCGACGTTGTTTGCCGTGGTGTAGTAATTGATGCGGTCGTCGCGAATATCGAAATGATCTGGTGTGGTAGGGTTCCTAATCCAAGGCATGTCACGCGGCTCAGTCAGGCGCGGGTTTTCCACTTCAAAAGCGGCAGGAAGCAAATCTGTTACCACGACGTTTTCAACGGGGGAGCCATCTGTGCTGGTCAACGTGATTTTGACCACGACCAAATCATTTTGGTGGAAAGTGTTGAGAGGCTGACCGTTGCGGTTCAGGAACTGCTTACGTACACGCAGACCTGTATCTTCCTCCACATAAGCTCCTGTGGCACTTAGTCCTTCACTTTGGGCAAACCAATAAAGCGAACCTTTGCCTGAGGCCACCCCTGACCCCCGAAGGGGGCTATTTATAGCAATATTCAAATCCTTTCCCTCAAACTGATAGCTTTTGCCATTTATTGTAAACTTGGCCGTAGCTGTGTTTCCTGCATTTTTCTTAGCCAGTTTCCCCAAAGCTAAAAAGGAGAACGCTGCTTCCTGAGTATTGATATATGCAGTTGAATTAATTGCCTGCGACAACCGGCGTGCTAATGTTGGAATTTGAATGTTGTGCGGGTCAGTTTCGATTAAGGTATTCAAGGTCAACGCTATATTCCGAATAGGCGAAGCAAAACTGCCGCTCAATTGGCGCGATGAGCGGGTTTCGGCCAAGGTAGCCGGCAATAACGAGTAATAACTTCGTTCGTCACCGATTTGCTTGAATGCCGCCGCCAACAGGTAGCGGGTATCCGAAGTCAACAATTGCTGATTTTGTTTGTAATAATTCATAGAAGCGCGGTTGGCTTTACCACCCAACGCCAAAGCATACAGCGAATACAGCGACGAACGACTGCCAATTGTCACTTGGGTATAGCCGCTTGCTTCGTCATACACATAATCATATTCGGTCGCAGGGGTTCCTGTTTTTGCCGTCAAATAGTCCAGCATGCGTCCTACGGCCGATTGGTTGATTTCAAATCCAGCACGTTGGGCTTCAAGCAGGAAATGTGTGGCGTAGGCGGTTCCCCAAGGCGATTCTTCGGTTCCCGCGGGCCAATAGCTTACCGCCCCGTTGGGCAACTGCATACTTTCAACTTTCTGAATAGCTGCCTGTACGTTGAAGGTAGGGTTGAAATCACTTTCGCCTGTTTTGACTACGTGCGTTTTGGGAGCAATGGATTTGGCAATATCGGCAAAGTACAATTGTGGAAAAGCCTTGGAAATTGTTTGTTCAATGCAACCATGCGGATAACCCAACAGGTAATCCAATGCCTTGGCATACTGCACCATAGGCGAACGGCTCACGACCAATTTGCTGCTTACCGTGGAAGGAATAAAGCCCGTACCGCTTAAATCAACCGTTCCCATGCTTCCCCCTGCAATCACGCCTGATTGGGATGTTTTTAACAGCGAAGTAGCAGGGCGTATAGTTAATTCGGTTTTTTCAACAAATTTTTCTTTACCATTATTTACTGTTACGGTGACGCTGCCCCTTCCCATCGCTTGGGCGGCTTTGACCACGAAGGCTGTGCGGCTTTCCTTTTCAGGTGCAATACTCAACGTTTGAGTTTTGCCTTGGAGGTTTTGAAGTTGTCCGTTTACGCTGAGACTTACCTGGACATTGGCGGCTGTTTTCTCCGTATTCGTTACGTTGACTGGTACAATTAATTCATCATCAGGGCTAAGAAAACGGGGTAAAGCCGTACTGATTACAATAGGGTCAGCAACTTTCATGTTTTTGTTACCCGATCCAAACGCATTGTCTTTGTAAGCCACGGCCATGATGCGTAAGTCACCCGAAAACTGCGGAATATCCACGTCAAATTCAGCTTCACCGTCAAAACCTGTGTCTATTTGTCCCGACCAATACGCTACCAAATTGATACGTCCGTTAGATAATGGATTGATGCGTTTTTCTAAATCGTATCCGTCTCCCCCCACGCTGCTTGCCGAAGCCAACGATAGTTCGGGGAAAAGGAACGGATATAAATCGTGACTGTTAACTTCCAATGCCCGTTTTTGGTAGAAAAATCCGTGAATGTCAGGGGTTTGGAAGTTTTTGATTTGCAGGATGCCTTCATCCACCACGGCTATCGTGACCTGTGCATTGCGAGCCGTTTTTATCCTGATTTTTTGCTTGGTTTTGGAACGGGATTTTTCCACGGCAACAATTTCCACGGGCAATTTAGTGTCGTCGTCTTCGACCTTGATCGAAGCAAAACCGTGCGCAACGGTTAAAGGTAAATTAGAATTGTCCAAAGGACGAATCAGTGTAGCCGTAATGAAGGCATTCGGCAGATGTTCACTTCCCACCGAAAAACTAAACGCCGCAGATTTGTTATCCGTTTCTAAATAGTGATGTTCCAGCACTTTGTTGCGCTCAACCGTCACCAGAAGCTTACCCACAAAAGGCGTTTTAAACAACACCTTGGCTTTATCTCCCACTTTATAATTGGGTTTGTCAAATTCCATCAACACTTCGCCTTCATTGCTCACTTCAAATGAAGAGGCCGAAGTATTGCCCCAACCGTAGGCATAAAAATTAATGACCGAATAGCCCGTACTGCCAACGCGCCGTACCCGAACTTCGTATTCTCCCGAAACGGTAGGTACGTAGCGCACCTCAGCTTGCCCGTTTTTGAAGGAAACTACGTTAGAGTACACTATTTTCTCCCGTTTTTTGGAGGCATAGCGAAGTTGGTCGTTTTGTTTTTCAACGACGGTTTGATAGTCCATCCGAATGACATCTACTTGGGCAGTGGCGGTTGCTTTAGGTTTGCCATCTTTATCTACAGCCACCAGCCCGATAGGCACGGGAGCATTGAGACCTATGTAATTATCCGCCATTTTTACTCCATAAAAAACATCCTGTGTAAAGACATCAAAGCGCTTGAGCCGATTGACGGGGCGTCCCGTTTCGTCAAAAACGGTTACGTAGATTTTTCCTTCCAATACGCCCAAATCCTGATACTCGGCAGGTAGCGGAAACGTTTCTTTTGCTAACCCATTGTCGTCTGTAACTCCCTGTCTGACAACGTTCTCGAATTTTGTAGCGTTGTCGGGCATGTCAAAAATGTATTCTTTGTATCGGTCCACAAAAAAGGCTTTTCGTTTGAGGGAAAATTCCATTTCGTAATTACGGCCCGACGCAGGAGGTCCAAATAAATTGAGGGCCGTGGCGTTAAGGGTGATAGCTTGCCCCGTGCGGTAAAACTCCTGATTGGTTTTGGCATCTACCTTGATGCGGTCGGGCATAAATTCCTCAATGTTCAGCTTCTTGGACGCCAACAGTACATCATTTGCGTTGTAAACTTCGATGCTGTAACCTCCCGTCACTGCGGCTTTGTCGAGCGTGAGTGAAGTTTCCACGGCTCCTTCACTGTTAGTATTCAACCGGTAAGATTTTAACTCTTTGCCATTGGGCAATAATACTTTGATTTTCAACGGAATTTCGCCAACGCTTTTCCAATTTTGCTGACGTACCACGGTATTGAAATGAATGGTTTCGCCGGGTCGATAAATATCCCGGTCGCCATAAATAAATGCCTCAAAACCGGACGTATTGTCGCGTTTGCCTTCCACTTCAAAACGAGAGGTTTCGACTTGGGTGTCTTCTAAAAACAGGTAGTTAAAATCATCGCCGATGTTGTTTTTGGAAGGAGCCGTTTTTGCTATTACCATGGCGATGGTGAAATTGGGCGCTTTCTCGGAAAGTTTCTCAAATTTGGCGATTCCCTGGCTGTCGGTTCTACCCGTCAAAACAGTTTGATTATTGGAAGAAATGAGGCTGATTTCCAAATTATCCAGCGGCTCGGCGGTTTTGATGGAATTGGCAAAAACCCAAAATTCATCCTGCCCCTGTTTGGCAATCAGTCCAATGTCCGATAAAGATACCATTTTCACGGCCCGTTGGTATTGTTCGTCTTTGGACTGAACGGTAACGACATAAATGCCCCGAAAAGTATTAGGGGCATCGGGTAAGCCTAAATTAAGTGCTGAAACCCCCTTTACTTTGGGTAAATTACCGGTTTCAATGGTTTTATCAACGATAATATCGCTCAATACCTGATTGTAATCGTCTTCGTAGGTGTAATTGCCCGTCGGTCCCCAGTTATCTTCCCCGCCTAAGTTCCCGTATTCTTCGTAGCGATTGGTACGGAGGTATTGCAAAATGTTGTTTTCGTAGATTTTCGCAATTTTGACCTGAACTTTAGGGATATTCACCACCTGCACCCCTATGTTGCGTGCACCTTTGGAAGACAGGTAGATGGCTTTTTTATTGACAAACGAAATACTCGCGGGCATTTCGCCAAAAAATAAATCCTTAGTAATTTCTTCTTCCAAATGCGCTCCCAAAACACCTTTGACTTGGTCAGTCAGAGTTAAAACATACGTATCCGTTTCATTAAAATCACCGCGAATGATGAACCCGTTTTCGGTCAATTCAGCCTTCGTTTGTACCGCAGGTTGAATGGAATAATACGAGGCTAAATCCACATTCTGAAGCTCCTGCGTGGTGACAATGCGAACTACGCCGCGATTGTTTTCAAAGCCCGTTTTTACGTCTTTTACTTCAAGCGTTGTTGCGGATGGAATAGTAGCAGAAAGTTTGATTTCCTCTTTGGTCGTATATGTGGTATTGGGAACTTTGACTCCTTTTTCAACGGAAAATTCCAAAGTTTGCTCGTTTTTGTCAGCCGTTGCGTCGTTCAAAACTACCGTAATCGCCTCTGTGGGTTGAGTTTGAGTAGTGGAGGAACGGATCGGTTTTTCTTCGCTTTTTACTGTCAGTTTTCCCAC
>JBDHXS010000134.1:0-12164 GCA_039810845.1 Runella sp.
GGGTTTTTAGAATAGATACAAAACCAATCAATTATCTGCCCCCTGCTGGACAATGCTCTTTTAGGAACTTGGTAAACAGCGTGTTTAAGTGGCGTGATGTGCCTTCACCCTCGTAAATTCCATGTGAGCGGTTAGGGTAAGGCATAAACTGAAACTGCTTGTTGTGTTTTATGAGTTCATTGACCAATTTTTCGGCATTCTGATAATGCACGTTGTCGTCGCCTGTTCCGTGAATGTAAAGCAGGTTTTGATTGGCTTGGAGTTTCTTGGCGTGCGTGATGGGTGACCCTGCCACAAAATCTTCGCGGTTTTCTTGAGGAATTCCCATGTAGCGTTCTTGATAAATGTTGTCGTAGCTCAATTGGTCAGCTACGGCAGCTACAGAAATACCCGTCTTGAATAGGGAGGGATATTGAAATAGCAAATTAAGCGTAGAAGAACCGCCACCGCTCCAACCATGTACAGCTACGCGACTGGTGTCAATGAATGGATTCTGTTCAAAGATGGCTTTTGCTCCCATCGCCATATCACGAATATTAACAATACCGATTTTGCGATAAATGGCTTTCCGCCAAGCTCGCCCTCGTGGCGAAGGCGTGCCACGGTTGTCCACCGAGGCGTAGATATAACCATCTTTGGCCATATCGCCTACGTAAAGTCCGTTACGACCCGTGCCCCAACTATCTCTGACGGTAGCACTGGCTGGTTCGCCATATACCGAAAAAACGATAGGATATTTTTTTGCAGGGTCAAAATTGGTGGGTTTTACCATCCAGCCGTCAAGTTCAATTCCATCTTCGGTTTTCACCTTAAAGAATTCTACCTTTTTTGGAGTATCCGCTTTTGCCGATAGTTTTTTAGATATATCATCAGCTTCTTTGAGGGCTTTATGGTCGGACAAACGAATCCACTCATTCATCGGCGGGGTGTTAGCATTAGAAAATGAATGAGATGCCCAAATACCGTAGGGAGAAATGTCGTAACGATGCGAACCTACTTGGTCAGTAGGAGACAAGCGTTGGGCTTTCTGACTTCCATCTAAAGGTGCGCGGTATAGGTAGCTTTGGGTAGCATTATCGGGAGAAGCCATGAAATAGAGTTGGTTGTTTTTTTCATCCACCAACACCACCGAAATAATGTCATAATCGCCAGCAGTGATACATTTTTCACTTTTTCCGTCGCGGGCTACGCGATAGAGATGCCGCCAGCCATCTTTTTCACTCATCCACAAAAACTCTTTTCCACCATTTACCCAATCCCAGCCTTCGGGGTTGTCGCTCCAAGAATAACTACTTTTGGTTTCAACCCAAGCACCGTCGGTGTCGGTATAAAAGGGGGTAGTTTGCCCCGTTTTAATATTGGCAGCCAGTATTTTAGACTCATTTTGTTTGCGATTAAGCTGTTGCATAATCAGCTCATTGGCACTGCCCCATTCCATGCGCGGAATGTAGGTATTGCCTGGGTCGCCAGGCGTATTCATCCATTTGGTAGCACCCCCGTTGGTACTTACCACTCCGATTTTGTACGGAGAAGGCCGTTCTCCCACTTTTGGGTACTCTACGGGTACGTTGAAGGCGTAAGTTGAATCCGTATTATTAATCATCAAGAAGTTACGAATCTTGGTCGCATCAATTTGCCAGTAGGCAATGTTTTTGCTATCAGGACTCCACCGAAACCCATCGCGGCAATCAAACTCTTCTTCATATACCCAGTCAAAAGTACCGTTGATAAGGCGTGTGGTGCCGTCTTTGGTCAGAGGGGTTATTTTGCCTGAGGCAAGGTCTTCGGCAAATACGTTACGCTCGCTCACATAGGCTACTTTTTTACTATCAGGAGAAAACTTGGCAAACATCAGCGACGAAGTAGGGCGACCTTTGCCCAATTGTGTCAATGTATTTTTATCCAAATCCAGCACCCAATAATCGCCACGCGTATCGTATCGCCAAACCCGTTGGGTATTGGTGTAAATTAGAACTTTACGCGTATCGTCCGAAAAAGCATAACTCCTTACGCTCAACGGCTCAGATTTTCCTGCGGGCGTTAATTGGGTAGCTGTTACCAAAACTTTCTTTTGACCATCTGGTAAACTGTACTGAACAATTTCTTTGTTTTCGAGCCTTAAATAACCGTTCCCATCTTTTGTCCATTGAACACCGCGGTTGAATTGAGCCCAACTGGCTAAACTAAAAAAATAAATTATACAAACGAGAATGATACGTTTCATTTGATTTTTAAGGGGTTGTTTGTTGATATTCTTTTATCTATTGGCTACGGTATTTAGCCATTGCTTCTTTGATTTTTACAACCCGATTTTCGGGGCTGGGGTGGGTGCTTTGAAACTCCGCAGGGCGATTGGGGCCACCTGCTGCTGCCAGAATTTCCATCACTTGAATCATGGCTTCGGGGTCTCGCCCTGTTTGTATCATGTATTTTACGCCAAAGTCATCTGACTCAAGTTCGTCATCACGACCATACTTGAGGTTCATCAGGTTGGCTACGTATTGCGCAATATAGGCACTTCCGTTGGGAGAGGTGGGATCTGACATAGCTACGGAGGCAGCACCTGCCAGCCCGCCTACCAATTCTTGTTTGGCCATTTGCTGGGCAGAGTGGCGACCTACTACGTGTCCGATTTCATGGCCTAATACCCCTGCCAATTGATCTTCGTTTTTAAGGCGTTTGAGTAGCCCCATCGTAATAAAAATCTGTCCACCAGGTACGGCAAAAGCATTAATCGTCTCAGGATCAGCCAGTACATGAAAGTCAAACTGGTAAGGAGAATTTTTAACCTCCGTTTTTTGGACAATTTCTTGCCCAATTTTCTTAACCAGAAATTGTACTTTTTCGTCTCGGTATAATCCGCCAAACTCAGCGGCCATTTGGGGAGCGCTTTGCAGCCCTAAAGCTACTTCTTCTTCGGGGGTCAGGCTTACTTGCTGTTTTTTTCCCGTGACGGGGTTTACTTGGGTTTTACTATAATAACCGATTAATGCGACGACAGCCATGATAATCCCAATCAAAAGCCGTCCACCAATACGCGAACGTTCCATAGTATTGAAAGACTCCCTTCCCCAAAGGGGAGTTTTTAGTAATCTATATAAGATAGCCCCTTTGGGGTTGGGGCTTTTTTAAAACAACAGACCTGCAATCGTAGCCGACATATAAGAGGCCAGCGTTCCACAAACTAAAGCTTTGAAACCCAGACGTGCCAAATCAGAACGGCGATTGGGAGCCAATTCGCTAATGCCCCCTACTTGGATGGCGATAGAACTGAAATTAGCAAATCCACACAAGGCAAAACTAGCAATAGCAATGGTTTTTGGGTCAAGCACATCTTTAACTTTTACCATATCAAGATAGGCCACAAATTCATTGATTACCATCTTGGTTCCCATGAGCGAACCAGCCACTTCTATATCTTTAGAGGGAACGCCCATTGCCCAGGCAAAAACCGAAAAAAGTTTTCCCAGGATAAAATTTAAACTTAATTCGGGAAAAGCGAAAAGTCCTCCTGCTTTGCCCAAACAATAATCCAGAAGCCCAATCAGAGCGATAAATCCAATCAACATCGCGATTACGTTGAAGCCTACCTTCAAGCCCTCACTGGCGCCCGCTGCAATAGCATCGAGCAAGTTAGCATGAGATTTCTTGATTTCGAGTTTGACAATACCTTTTGTTTCTGAAGTTTCGGTTTCTGGAAACACAATTTTCGCAATGACCAACGCGCCCGGTGCAGCCATCAAGCTGGCTGCAATCAGGTAAGGCGCCGGCACGCCCAATTTAATGTAAGTAGCCATTACCCCACCCGCAATACAAGCAAAACTCCCTGTCATAGAAGCCATCAGCTCAGAGTTCGTCATGCCTTTTAAATAAGGCTTTACCATGATTTGGGCTTCGACTTGCCCCACAAACGCCGACGCTACATTGGAGAGTGCTTCGGCTCCACTTACGCCCATCAACCATTTCATCAGTTTGGCCAAGACAGCCACAATTCGCTGCATCAACCCAATGTGGTAGAGCATATTCACCAATACTGCCACGAAAATGATGGTAGGGATGATGGTAAAAAAGAAAATAAAATCATTGCCTGCACCAAAGGCTTTATTGAGAATAGAAGGTTTTACCAATGGGCTAAAAACAAACTCGGCGCCTTGGTCTGAAAAACTGAGTGTTTTTTGTACAGCCTTCCCAAGCCAGTTAAAAATAGTTTGACCGATGGTGGTTTTCAGAATAAAAACGGCCAAGCCAAATTGTAAGGCCAAACCCACACCAACGGTGCGGTAATTGATGGCTTTTCGATTGTTAGACATGGCATACGCAATGCCCAAAATTAAAACAACGCCAATGAGTCCAGTAAAACGTTCCATGAAGTGTGTTAGGTCTCGAATGAAGGTTAATAGTTGATTGAATCAAGCGAGTAAAGATAGGAATGGGTTTTGTTTTTTGGTAATTCTTCCTGCTTTTTCCCAAAAATAGGCTAAATGATACACTTTGAAGCCCCTCCTAACTAACTAAAACAATGCGATAAAAAACCTTTAAATTTTCAAAACAACATCTTCCGTAAAGACTTTCTACAACTATTTACCAAGATTTTTCGGGTATTTTGCTTTACAGTTTGTAGTTTTATGCCTGAAATTAACTCATCCAATTACATATACTATGGCGTTATTTGATTTAGATATGATGCAGAGCCTTTATGCTAAGCTCGGTGAACGAGTAGAGGCGGCTCGTAAAGTAGTGGGACGACCACTTACCTACACGGAGAAAATTTTGTATGCTCATCTTACTCAAGGTGAAGCAACTTCTGTTTATGAACGTGGTAAATCTTATGTTGACTTTGACCCAGACCGCGTAGCGATGCAAGATGCAACAGCTCAGATGGCCTTGTTGCAGTTTATGCAAGCAGGTCGTCCCAAAGTAGCTGTTCCTTCTACCGTACATTGCGATCACTTAATCACAGCACAAGTAGGTTCGGCAGAGGATTTGGGCAAAGCAGTGGTTGAAAACCAAGAAGTTTACGATTTCTTATCGTCGGTTTCTAACAAATATGGCATCGGCTTCTGGAAAGCAGGGGCAGGTATTATTCACCAAGTGGTGATTGAAAATTACGCCTTCCCAGGTGGGATGATGATTGGTACCGACTCACACACTGTAAACGCAGGTGGTTTGGGTATGATTGCCATCGGAGTCGGTGGTGCTGATGCTTGTGATGTGATGGCAGGGCTGCCTTGGGAACTTAAATTTCCTAAACTGATTGGTATCAAATTGACGGGCAAATTGAGCGGCTGGACTTCTCCAAAAGATGTCATTTTGAAAGTGGCTGGTATCCTTACCGTAAAAGGTGGAACAGGGGCTATCGTAGAATATTTCGGAGAAGGTGCTACCTCTATGTCATGTACAGGTAAAGGTACCATCTGTAACATGGGTGCTGAAATCGGAGCAACTACTTCAACGTTTGCTTATGACGAGTCTATGGAGCGTTATTTGCGTGCTACGGGTCGTGATGCTGTTGCAGATCTTGCTAACTCGGTAAAAGAACACCTGACTGCAGATGCAGATGTTTACAATGAGCCAGAAAAATATTTCGACCAGGTAATCGAAATCAACCTTTCGGAGCTTGAGCCTCACTTGAATGGGCCTTTCACACCAGATTTGGCAACGCCTATCTCTAAAATGAAAGAAACGGCAGCTGCGAATGGTTGGCCTACTAAAGTAGAAGTAGGTTTGATTGGTTCTTGTACCAACTCTTCGTACGAAGACATTGCGCGGGCAGCGTCTTTGGCAAAACAAGTGGCATCGAAAAACCTTAAAACGAAAGCCGAGTTCACCATTACGCCAGGCTCGGAGCAAGTACGTTATACCATCGAGCGTGATGGCTTCTTAGATACTTTCGATGAAATCGGCGGTAAAGTATTTGCCAATGCCTGTGGCCCTTGTATCGGAATGTGGGCGCGTATGGGGGCTGAAAAACAAGAGCGCAATACGATTGTGCACTCATTCAACCGTAACTTTGCCAAGCGTGCCGATGGTAATCCAAATACGTTGGCGTTTGTAGCTTCTCCAGAATTAGTAACGGCTTTGGCCATTGCGGGTGACTTGACTTTCAACCCTATCACAGATTCACTGATCAATGAAAAAGGAGAATCGGTGATGCTGGATGAGCCAAGCGGAGATGAACTTCCACCACGCGGGTTTGATGTAGAGGATGCTGGTTATCAAGCACCTGCTGAAGATGGTAGCGGTATTCAAGTGGCCGTTTCGCCTACTTCAAATCGTCTCCAATTGCTCGATCCATTTGCGGCTTGGGAAGGTACCGACTTAAAAGGTTTGAAAGTGTTGATCAAAGCCAAAGGGAAATGTACTACTGACCACATTTCGATGGCAGGCCCTTGGTTGAAATACCGTGGTCACTTGGATAATATCTCCAACAACTTGTTGATTGGGGCGGTTAACTTCTTCAACGAAAAAACCGACAACGTTAAAAACCAATTGACGGGAGAATATGGCCCCGTACCTGCCACGCAGCGTGCTTACAAAGCCGCAGGAATAGGTTCTATTGTAGTGGGTGATGAAAACTACGGTGAGGGTTCGTCTCGTGAGCACGCTGCCATGGAGCCACGCCACTTGGGTGTTCGGGCCGTATTGGTGAAGTCGTTTGCGCGTATTCATGAAACCAACCTCAAGAAGCAAGGAATGTTGGCTTTGACGTTTGCCGACAAAGCTGATTATGACAAAATCCAAGAAGATGATTCTGTTGATATTCTTGGGTTGACAGCGTTTGCGCCAGGTAAACCGTTAACCTTGGTGTTCAACCATGCTGATGGAACCTCTGATGAGATTTCGGTAAATCACACCTACAACGAACAACAAATTGAGTGGTTTAAAGCAGGTGCTGCCCTCAATATTATTCGTGCACAAGTAGCTGGATAGTATTTATATAGTTACAAATAAAAGAAGCGAGGCATTTGCCTCGCTTCTTTTATTTGTAATGTAAAAGTTATGTTATTTTCTACTGGCCTGCCAAGCTACGAAATCCGACATATTGACTTGTCCACGAATCTCTCCGCCTTTATTGGCATTTGTGTGAAGATTTGCATAAAGCAATCCAGCAAATAGAAGGTTTTCCTGTTGCTGGTTAAGTGTCCATGTTCCCGAAATCGGTGAGGCAAGTGCAGTGCCAAAATTATAGACTACAGGGCCTGTCTCCCAGCTATTACCACTGTGAAAATGTCCAGCTGTAGGAGTAAGGCCAGCATGAGTAATCGTATAAGTGAGGGTCTTGGTGTCTTTGTTATAAACCCCGTCCATTCTTCCTGTAGCGCTGGTGGTAACGGCAGGTACTTCGTTTGCACCGTTCAACGTAGCTTCAAATTTAACTTCTGGATTTGTGTGCGGACCTTTATCGCTGCAACCAACCATAACGCCTACCGTGAACAGGGCGACAAAAAGTGGTAAAGCTTGCGTCAGTTTCTTCATGGGATTTGCTGATTTATTTTGTTTGAATATGCAATTATATCGTTTTATCTGAAAAGATACAATATTTTTCACATAAAAAATCCTTTACTGTACCGACCACACATCCAGTTTTCGGACGTAGAGAGGTTGTTGTTCCCACCATATACGGAACCATTCATCATACTCTCCAATGATTGTTACTTTGTTGCCTTTAGCGATTGACCACTTAACGGGCACTGCCGATGATGGTGCCTCACGAAGGTGAGCAGGACCTTTATTGATGATAGCAATTTGGTAAGAATCAGGAAGATTGAGTAGTAGAATCAAGGCCAGCAAGTAGGCAATAACAACCCATTTATGGCGGTTGCGAATGGATTCTCCCTGCCTTTTTTTCTGAATCAAAACCCCAAAGGCATAAATACCCACCACGAGCAGAAACAAGGTAAAGTAAAGTGAGTATTTACGAAAAAAAAGAAATACGAAACTAAAATCATCTACTTCATAACCTATAAGGTTATGATTTGCGGCAATTTCATTGATTTTATTGAGGATATTTTGGCGTGGTTGACGATTATAAATCATACTGAGGTAATACAAAGTACGCGCATAATCGTTTTGTTTCTCGTTGATAAATGCCAATTTATAGTAAATCGGAAGCGGTAGTAATGTTTTATTTTGGTGCTGAGATAGATATTTCTCATACAAAATCTCTGATTCCGCGTGTTTTCCATTTAAAAAGAGTGAGTCCACTTGGTGTAGGTTGACGGTCTGAGCAGTAGCATTAGCATAGATAAAAATGACTAATGAACAACCTAAAATGCTCAATATCCAACGCCTCATTTCCAATGTATCTAATCCCTTTTTTAGTTGTTTAACTTTACAAATCCGCCATCAATCAAATAATCGCAGCCTGTGATAAAACCTGCTTCATCCGAACATAAATACAAGGCAAGGGAAGCTATTTCAGAAGGCTTGGCCATGCGTCCGATGGGTTGAGTTTTAGATAGTTTTTCAAACATTTCTGCTTCTTTTCCAGGGTAGTTTTTGGCAATAAAACCATCTACAAAAGGCGTATGAACGCGGGCAGGGGAGAGGCAGTTGCAACGAATATTATGAGCTAAATAATCTTTGGCAACCGATAATGTCATGCCTATCACGGCTGATTTGCTGGTTGAATAAGCAAATCGATCAGGAATTCCCACCGCTGCCGCTACCGAGGCTGTGTTCAAAATGACTCCGCCGCCATTGCTCAAGAAGTGAGGGATGATGGCAAAAAGACAATTATACATTCCTTTTATATTGACGTTAATAATACGGTCAAAGTCGCTTTCTGAGGTAGTATGTGCTTTGCCAACATGAGCGATTCCAGCATTGTTTACCAAAATATGTACGGGATGTGTTTCAGCAACTTTGTTGATAACTTCCACCACATTGGCTTGTTTTGAAACATCTACTGCGTGGGCTTCTGCTTTTAACCCTTGAGCAACAAGTTCATCAGCTACACTTTGAGCCAATTCTTTATTTAGTTCCAAAATATGTACGTACGCCCCTTGTTTGGCAAATAGTTGACTGATGGCCAGTCCAATACCACTGGCGCCACCTGTCACCAAGGCTACTTTATCGGTGAGTGTAAACATAGAAATAGAGATTCTGTCTTTTTAGAAAACTTTCCGAAAGTTGCGCAACTTTCGGAAAGTTCACAAGAAAATGATCTGTGAAAATTGAAAGGGGGCAAAAATAATGTGGCAATGGATGAATAGGTTTATCTAAAATTTTCTGTCTGCCAAGCAGTCTAAACCCGACCGACGGGCAACTAATTCGACATTCTGCATCGCACGGGCGACCCCGTCTAAAATCGACACTCAGTTTCGACACACACTAAGGTACAGGGTCGTGACCGTAGCCACCCCAAGGGTGGCAGCGGCCAATTCGCTTGAGGCCCATCCAACCGCCTTTGAGCGCACCGTGCTTTTGCACTGCCTCAATCATGTACTGAGAGCAGGTAGGTGAATATCGGCACGAGTTGGGCAAGTACGGCGACAACATCACCTGATATGCCCGCACAAAAAAGATAAGGGTGGTTTTCATAAAAGGTCGGCCGCTATTGTTAAGTTACCACAACTGATTCGGATACTTTCCATCGTCGTGCAATTTCTTCAATGCCGCTTGCACCGTCGGTTTGTCTTCAGGATACGTTACCCCAAACCACTCCGATGCATTCGGGATTACTTTTAGCTTGCCCGCACCACTTTTGATGAGGTGCGTTGCCACGACAGGAATGTAAAACTCGGCTTTGGGGGCGTTGTAATTATGCCGCGCATAGTCGGCAAACAACTCGTTAGTAATCGGGAACACCGACGGCTTAAAGCCCCAAAAGTTCATCGAAACGAGCGTTTCGGGCGTAAGTTCGGTAAGGTCGCCGCTCTCGTCGAAGAAAATTTTTCCGTCTTGCGGGAAAATTTTAGTTCGTTCGGTCACTACGTCCAAGTAGCCTTCGTCGTTTACTTCACACACCCCGCGCGACACGGTTCCGTTTTCCGAAAGCGTCTTTTGCACTTGGTACGCAATGAGGGTATGTTCCGAGTCGTCGGTGCTATTTTGGAGAAAATCAGCCACCAACTGAAAAGCCTCTAAGCCGTAAAAATCGTCGGCATTGATGATGGCAAAAGGCGTTTGGGTTTGTTCCCATCCGCACAACATGGCGTGGCCCGTTCCCCAAGGTTTGGCACGTTCTACTTGGCCAAGGTCTTCGGGAACGTAGCTCTGAAAACCCTGAATGGCGTAGTCGTAGTCTATTTTTCCTTTGAGTTTTGGACCAAACACTTCTTCAAAATCGTTGCGGAGTTCTTCGCGAATAATAAAAACAACTTTGCCAAAGCCCGCCCGAATGGCATCGTAGAGCGAATAATCAATGATGGTTTCGCGATTGGGGCCAAATTGGTCGAGTTGTTTGATGCCGCCATAACGGCTTCCCATGCCAGCAGCAAGAATTAAGAGGGTGGGTTTCATTTTGTAAATTAAAAATAACTTAGTTGAGGTAATATCAATAAAGGAGTGTCGAGTGCCGAATGCAAAGTGTCGAGTGAATTGATATTCGACACTTTTTAAAGGTTTTTACTCATCTCCAACATTCTATCTACCGATTGGTAGGCTTTTAGGCGAATATCTTCGGGGACGCTGATTTCGGGTTGTTCGTACAAAAGTGCGTTGTAGAGTTTCTCCACTGTGTTCATTTTCATGTACGGGCACTCGCTGCACGCGCAGGTGTTGTTTTCGGTAGCAGGGGCAGGAATAATTTTTTTGCCCGTTCCTGCTGCCGCTTGTTTCATTTTGTGCAAAATCCCCGCTTCGGTGGCCACAATAAACTCGTCGTGGGCGCTTTCGCTCACAAATTTCAAAATGGCAGTTGTTGAACCCACAAAGTCGGCTTGCAGCAAGATGTTGTCCTTACATTCGGGGTGAGCTACTAGGAGCGCGTTGGGGTATTTTTCGCGAAGGGCTTTCAGTTTTGCTTCCGAAATATCCACGTGAACGATGCACGCTCCGTCCCAAAGCACCATGTCACGACCCGTTTTTTTCGAGACGTAGCGCCCTAAGTTGGCGTCGGGAGCAAAGATGATTTTTTGGTCTTTGGGCAACTGTTCCACAATCTTCACGGCGTTCGACGACGTCACGATGATGTCCGACAACGCCTTGATTTCGGCCGAGCAGTTGATGTAGGATAGCACCAAGTGGTCGGGGTATTGGGCTTTGAACGCCGCAAACTTATCGGCAGGAGCCGAATCGGCCAGCGAGCAGCCCGCGTTCAAATCAGGAATGACAACTTTTTTCTCTGGGCTAAGGATTTTGGCCGTTTCTCCCATAAAATGCACGCCACAAAACACAATCATGTCGGCAGGCGTACTTGCGGCTTGTTGCGACAACCCGAGGCTATCGCCGATGTAGTCGGCTAAGTCCTGAATCGCTCCGTCCACATAGTAGTGCGCCAAGATAACGGCGTTTTTTTCTTTACGAAGGCGATTGATTTCGGCCACTAAATCGAGGTTGGGTGCTGCGGTTTCGCGCACGTATCCGTATTTTTTTACTTGTTCGAGGATTTCCATTTTTAGCTGATATTTGGCTCAAACTTACACAATTTGTTTTTTGGATTTAAGCGGATTTTACGGATTTTAAGTTGTTCCTATTATAACATCCACTATTTTGCCACTTTAAATCCAGTATTCCAACTAAATCCACCCTAAAATGCCTTGGGCAAAATACATTTCGGTAGTGCTTGCAAGTATGATAAAGTTTGTGGCAGGGCCTGTGACGGGCGTCGCATTGGGCTTAAAATGGTGGGAAACGGCTCTTTGCACCGTTGTTGGGATGATGCTCAGTGTGGTTATTTTTTTGTTTTTGGGAACTGCCATTCAGCACTTAATTAGTCGCTATCGCAAACAAAAGCCTCCTCTTTTTAGTAAGCGAACACGTTTGGCCGTGCGGGTTTGGAAAAAATCAGGAATGACAGGAATCGCTTTTCTCACACCCCTGCTTTTCACACCCATTGGGGGGACGCTTATTGCCTTGTCTTTCAAAGTAAAACGCCCCATCCTACTCACCCAAATGCTCATCTGGGGAAGTGTATGGGGCGTCGTTTTCAGCGTAGCACTTTATTGGATTTTTCCGCTTTTCAAACAATTTTATTGATTCCCCAAAATCACGGGTACGCC
>JBDHXS010000135.1:0-12161 GCA_039810845.1 Runella sp.
TGCACGGTGTTCCCGTACTCACTCCTGACTACTTACCCTATTGTTACAATTTGCTCAAAACGCTCTCTTTATCAGGCGTTGTATTATAATGCCATTTACCTCTTACTGTCCCATCTTTAAGGAGCCAAATACCTGGGTTAGAGCGCGAAATGGTTTTTAATACAGTACCATCAGCAAAATAATAAGGGATATCCAACAAATACGCTTTCCGAATTTCCTGAATTTCGGCATCACTGTTGGAGGTCAAAATAAGTGGTTCCACCCCACTATCTTTCACTGAATTAATCAAAGTACGAATTTCGGCCAAACTTGCTCCGTTGAGATCAGTTCCATTTTTGATAATAATAATGAGTTTTTTACCCTTGAAGGTCTCTTGCGTAAAATCCCCTTCATTGTTCCACACTTTGTAATCCGTAATCTTCGGCTTAGCACTTTCATTGATGAGCACCATTTCTTTATACTTATACGTGGTGTCAGTTGGGAATTTTTCAAACTCTTCGGTTTTACCGTCTTTTTCCATAATATACTTGTAACGCAGCGGTTCCGAAGGCTGCATCAATTGCGGTATATTGTTACCGATTTTGTAAGGCAAAAAGTCAATAGGGGGCAAATAGCGGATGGCATAAAAAGCCAATGCTATCGAGAAGATAGCCGAAAAACCTACCAAAGAACCCGTGCGGAGATTCCGAAACACTTTACTTTGCCAGATAAGAAACAGAATCAATACCAGTAAAACAACGTCTTTGGTAAACGATGTCCAAGGTTTTAGTTTCAGGAAGTCACCAAAACAACCGCAATCAGTTACTTTGTTGAAATAAGCCGAATAGAAAGTTAGGAAAGTAAAAAAAATAATAAGCGCTAATAGTACCCAATTAACTTGTTTGAGGCGCCAAGAGACTAAAAGAGCTACGCCCAAAATGACCTCTGCCGCACACATCAACACCGAAAAATACAACGCATAAGGAACTAATGCCATCCAGAAATCGTGCATTATGGGCATATCGGCGGCAAATACTTCAAAGTATTCTTCTAATTTGATTTGAGTTCCGACGGGGTCATTGAGTTTGACCAATCCCGAAAAAATAAAAATGCCTCCAACCAAGAAGCGAACAATGTGGGCTAAAATTTTCATTCAATTGTTAGATATTATTTTTCTGTTATTCCAAGGGCTATTTAAAACGCAATTTTCAAAAATTAGGCCAAATAATTTGTTAATAAAAAGTTAAGCTGCCAATCCCAGCTTTATCAAACAGAAGACCGAGTAGTTAATAATATCTTGATAACCCGACTTTACACCTTCTGAGATGAGGGTTTTTCCCGCATTGTCTTCTATCTGTTTGATACGAAACAGCTTCATCAAGATAATATCTGTCATGCTGCTGACCCGCATATCGCGCCAAGCTTCGGCGTAATCGTGGTTTTTATTAAACAACAATTCATAGACTTCATCCATCTGCGCATCGTACAATTCAGTAAGTGCCTCTGCCGTAAAATCGGTGCGTTTATCATCGCCTAATTGAATCTGAATCAGCGCCATGACGCAATAGTTGATAATGCCAATAAACTCAGGGACTTCGCCTTCATCTACTTTTGAGAAGCCGTTTTCTTGAAGGGTACGGATACGCTGGGCTTTGATAAAAATCTGGTCGGTGATGGAAGGAAGCCGCAAAATTCGCCACGAGGGGCCATAGTCTTGGTTCTTTTTCGTAAAAATATCTTTGCAGCGAGTGATAACACTCCGATATTCGCGCTCGGTTTGTTGCATATATTTTGAGAGTCCGTTATCAGTCAAATAGCTGAAAGTGAAATAACGGTTAACAATTAACGGTTAACTTTGCACAAAGTGCGCCGCTAAATTATGAAAAAAACGCTGAATATCGCTGGAAAGTTACTTGACTTGTCCACTCCGCAAGTGATGGGGATTCTCAATGTCACCCCCGATTCTTTTTTCTCAGGTAGTAGAGTTATGCAAGTAGAGGATGCCTACAAAAAGGCTGAGAAAATGCTATCGGAAGGAGCTACTATTCTTGATTTGGGCGGACATTCGACCCGTCCAGGGGCTGACGCAGTGAGCGAAGAAGAAGAACTCAAACGTGTTTTACCCGTAGTGGAAATGATTCGAAAGCGATTTCCCGAAGCTATCATTTCTATTGATACCTTTCGTTCGTTGGTAGCGCGGCAAGCAGTAGAGGCAGGAGCCCATATCATCAACGACATCGCGGGTGGAAACCTTGATTCTCAAATGTTTGAAACCGTAGCTTCGCTCAACGTCCCATACATCCTGATGCATAGCCGTGGTACGCCGCAAACGATGAAAAGCCTCAATCATTATGATGATTTGGTCACAGATGTGCTACGTGAATTACAGGCTAAAATTTACCAGCTTCATCAATTGGGTGTAAAAGACATTGTGGCCGATATGGGTTTTGGTTTTGCCAAAAATGCCGACCAAAATTATGTTTTACTACGCGAACTAAAGGCTTTTCAGCCCCTCAACGTACCGCTTTTAGCAGGTGTCTCGCGCAAGTCTATGATTTGGCGTAAGCTCGATATTTCGCCCGAACAATCGCTTAATGGAACTACTGTCTTAAATACAATTGCCTTGCTGAATGGTGCTCATATTTTGCGGGTTCATGATGTAAAAGAAGCTGTTGAAGTAGTAAAATTAATCCAGCTGCTACAATAAATCTTAGTTCCTTTCCAAAATATAAATCTTATTTTTCTCCGCTGCTAAGTCATAGACCAAACCGTTGTTTTCGGGTGTGTCGGTTTGGTATTTATTTTCAAATACATCAAAGAAATGATTCGGATTTTTGCCTTTGGCAGGCAGGCATTTTGATTATGACAAGGCCAGCCGCTCATACCATAAAAGTTCTCGTTGGTTTCGCGCCCTGTTTTAGCGGCATTCACAATCCAATTGGTAAGAGTTGTGTGTAAATCCGAAAGATTATCCAGTTCAGCAGCCCAGTAGTTCATCTCAGCATTGATGTTGGTCATATAATTGCTGCTCCACGGCGGACGACGGGTCATGGAGTTCCAAATACCTTGTAAATTAGCCAGAATACCGCCAGAACGTGAGCTTGAAATGAGCAAATAACGACCAAAATCGAAGTATAAGGCTTCCAGTTCTGGGTAGTTGCCCACTTGTGCATAGCGCATCAAACGTGCATACAGGGGTAAGTAGGTTGTTTGTAATGAATGGGAGCTTGGGAGAAGCCCTGCGAAGAAACAAGTAAGCAAAAAACAATTAATAAAAGGCGCTTTCTCATTAGGTTACGTAAACCATTGAGATTTCATCGCGTACATTTCAGTTAAAAAATCTTAACCGCAATAGACACAAAGGTTTACGAAACGAGCGTAAAGAGAATACGTTATTTTTCCAGATACTGTGTCAATGGACAACCTTTTAAGGATTTCAAACCCTTCACTACAGAAGCTGCATTTAGCTTTGCACCAGCCTCGTTGGTATGGGTATTGTCTTTGGGAGTAAAGAACTCCATTTTTACTTTATCCTCCCCAATGGCTTCATAATGCGGTATGATTAGTCCAAATAAATCTACATAAAAAGCACCATTAGATTTGGCTACAGCCTCGGCCCATTGCCGATGGCCATTTTCCGAAGTAGCGATTTTCCCCTCTTTCCAGCTATTACGTGGCACGGGTGAACAGATAATGGCTATCGCCCCTTTGGCTTTGGTATCATCCACGTATTTCCGCATATACCAACCGAATGTATGTACTATTTCGTGTTTTTTGGTTAATATATTATCAATTTCTTCGACTTCTTCACCCAGCCCTTTGATGGTGCCACGGGCGCGGGTAGAATCATTAATGGCACTGTTGTCGTTGTGTCCAAATTGCATAATCACATAATCACCCGATTTGAGGTTGGCCAAAATTCTATCCCAACGCCCTTCGGTGATAAAAGTGCGACTGCTACGCCCTCCAATAGCATGATTTTCAAGGTGGATGCGTGTAGTATCAAAATGTTCTGCCAGGAAACTTCCCCAACCCCACATACTATCTTGGCCTTTTCCTGAGCCATTTTTGACGGTAGAATCGCCAATGATATATAAAGTGGGTTTCGGAGCGACGGCAGCCATAATGCAAAAAAACAAACTAATGGCCACAAAAAAAGTATATAAAGTTCGCATAGATTTTTTGTTACAAGTTTTCATTAAAATCTCGTTGAAACCTTCCCGTACTTACCTGCCGAAACTATTTATATAGAAATGGAATATACCAAACACCCACAAACTTAGGAGTGGCTATCAATAATAAAACAAAAGCCCTGATTTAGGGTCAGGGCTTTCAAAGTTTTAGGCGATAACGACACATTCGCCGCGCTCTACTTCGTGTTCTACTTTTTTGTATTTGACATCCTTCACAACCCGTCCATCGCGGTACTGAACCGTTACTTTTTGGTTGCGGTCAGCAATCTTGATGGCCCGCACGGGAGCTGTTTTTTCAGCTTGACGAGCGGCGTAGGCATTAGGGCCGCCACCTGTTGGCTCTTCGTAGTCATCATCGTGACGATTGGTTTGAAGTTGTGGCTCAGGGCGACGGGCAGGTCGCTTAGGTTGAGGTTGTTGAGGCGTTTCTTCTTGCGGAATGTGCGCTTTCATCAAGAAACTGATGGTTTCAAAATTAACTTTGGTCATCAGTTTTTTAAACAACTCAACCGATTCAAATTTATAAATCAGCAATGGATCTTTTTGCTCATAAGCTGCATTTTGTACCGACTGCTTTAAATCGTCCATATCGCGGAGGTGTTCTTTCCACTCTTGGTCAATTAGCGAAAGCACCACAAACTTTTCCATTTCTCGCACAATTTCCCGTCCGTTTGTATCTATGGCCTTTTGTAAATTAACACCGATTTGAGTGCCTTTCAACCCATCCGTAAATGGAATTACAATTTCCTGAACCGTCGCACCACGCTCTTCAGAAATCTGCTTCAACACTGGTACTACATTTTCAGAAATAAATTTATTTTTTGCGACGTAATGATCTTCCGCTGCATTATACAATCGTTGAACGCGTTGCTCTGGCTTCAATTTAACATATTCTTCACGACTGTATGGAGGTTCAATACCAAAATTGGTGATTGCTGCCAATTCAAGCTCTTCGTAATTTCCCTCGGTATTGGTTGCCACTTCACTACATACATCATACAACGTATCAGCAATATCAATAGCCAAACGATCTCCGAAAAGAGCATTACGACGACGTTTGTAGATATTTTCGCGCTGCATGTTCATTACATCATCGTATTCAAGCAAGCGTTTTCTAGTACCAAAGTTATTTTCTTCGACTTTTTTCTGCGCCCGTTCGATGGATTTTGACACCATCGAGTGCTGAATCACTTCTCCTTCTTCCAATCCCATCCGGTCCATTACTCCCGCAATGCGGTCAGAACCGAACATCCGCATCAGACCGTCTTCCAAAGATACAAAGAACTGAGATGAGCCAGGATCTCCTTGACGACCTGCCCGACCACGTAGCTGACGGTCAACACGGCGGCTTTCGTGGCGCTCTGTACCGACAATCGCCAAACCACCAGCGGCTTTTGCATCAGGCGTCAATTTAATATCCGTACCGCGCCCCGCCATGTTAGTAGCAATTGTCACAGTGCCAGGCTTACCAGCCTCAGCTACGATTTCGGCTTCTTTTTGGTGTTGTTTAGCGTTCAATACTTGGTGCGGAATCTTGCGCAACGTAAGCATCCGACTCAACAACTCTGAGTTTTCGACTGAGGTTGTACCCACCAATACAGGACGGCCCTTACCCACCAGCTCCACGATTTCATCCACTACAGCATTGTACTTTTCACGTACCGAACGATATACTTTATCTTCTTCGTCTTTTCTTACAACTGGGATGTTGGTAGGAATACTCACCACATCCAATTTATAAATAGTCCAGAACTCACCTGCTTCGGTTTGAGCCGTCCCCGTCATACCACACAATTTGTGATACATACGGAAGTAGTTTTGCAGCGTTACCGTCGCGTAGGTTTGGGTTGCATCTTCGACTTTTACGTTTTCTTTGGCTTCCACCGCTTGGTGCAATCCATCTGACCAACGGCGTCCTTCCATAATACGGCCTGTTTGCTCATCCACGATTTTGACTTTCCCGTCCATCAACACGTAATCTACGTCGCGCTCAAAAAGCGAATAGGCTTTAAGCAACTGTTGAACCGTATGAACTCGCTGGGTTTTGATGGAATAATCGCGAATAATTTCGTCCTTGCGCAAAAGTTTTTGCTGGTCGGTAAGCGTTGTATCTTGGTCAACGCCATTGAGATCAATAGATAAATCTGGCAATACGAAGAAAGTTGGGTCTTCACCTTCACCTGTGATATAATCCAAGCCTTTTTCGGTTAATTCAATGCTGTTATTTTTTTCTTCAATTGTAAAAAACAAGGGCGCATCGGCTTGAGGCATCAATTTTTGGTTTTCGGCCAAATAGATTTTCTCTGTTTCCTGCATCAGGGTTTTCATTCCTGTTTCACTCATAAACTTGATGAGTGGCTTGTATTTAGGAAATCCACGGTGAGCTCTAAAAAGCGCCAATCCACCCTCTTTTTTGTCGCCAGCAGCAATTTTTTTCTTGGCTTCATTGAGTAAATCGGTCACCAAACGTTTTTGTGCTTCCACAATTCGGGAAACACGAGGCTTCAATTCGGCAAAATCTTGCTCATCGCCTCGCGGCACAGGACCACTGATAATCAAAGGTGTACGTGCATCATCAATCAAAACTGAGTCAACCTCATCTACCATTGCAAAATGGTGTTTGCGTTGAACGAGTTCTTCGGGCGTGTGCGCCATATTGTCGCGCAAATAGTCAAAACCGAATTCGTTGTTGGTTCCGTACGTAATATCGGCAAGGTACGCTTGCCGACGGGCAAAGGTATTGGGTTGGTGACGGTCAATGCAATCTACGCGCAAACCATGAAACTCAAAAAGCGGGCCGTTCCACTCACTATCGCGACGTGCCAAGTAATCATTTACTGTGACTACGTGTACTCCTTGTCCTGCCAATGCGTTCAAAAAAGCAGGGAGGGTAGCCACGAGCGTTTTACCTTCACCCGTTGCCATTTCAGAAATTTTTCCTTGGTGCAACACCGTTCCCCCGATGATTTGTACATCATAGTGCACCATATTCCACTTGATGGGGTGTCCTGCTACATCCCAAGTGGTATTCCAGATTGCTTTATCGCCATTGATCGTAATGTGATTTTTCTTGGCGGCAAGTTCATGATCTATGAAACTGGCCGTAACTTCGATGGTTTGGTTCTCTGTAAAACGGCGGGCGGTTTCTTTTACAATAGCAAAAGCTGTTGGCAATATTTTCAGTAGTACCTTTTCGAGTTCTGTATCTCGTTCTGTACCCAGAGCATCAATTTTTTTGAAGATAGTTTCTTTGGCATCTACGTCCATGTCTGCATTTTCATTGACTTGCAGGCGTAGAGAATCTATTTGATCGTCTATGGGTTTTAGTTCTTTGGCTATATAGGTCTTTAGCTCTTGGGTCGCGTTGCGTAGGTCATCGTGGCTAAGGGTGCGTAGTTTGGCAAATTCAGTATTTACCATGGCTACATAAGGGGCCAGTTCTTTGAAATCTCGTTCTGATTTTGTACCAAACAGGCCTGTAAAACTTTTAGTGAGGAATTTTATCATTTTCTATAAGTGACGTCAACCAATGGGGTTGACTATTTATTGTTGTTCGCTAATGATTATAACGGCTGACTTTAATTTTAGTATAATTGCGTTGTCCGCAAATTCTACCAATATCGCGCCTTTACCCTTATTTTTTTCGCAAAGTTAGCTTTTTGTCAGTAGTTTAATAACAATAATCGTGTTACAATATTTTATTCAGACAAAATGACAGCAAATAAAAAATGCTAACAGACAGCCAACACTTCTTAATTTGTGCAAAGATTTCACCTTCGACAACTCACGTAAGGGGTAATTAAAGCACACAAGTCATACAGATGAGTAACTTAAATCCCGTGATGATACAGAAGAAAACCAAACAGATACAACCAAAGTACATCTACAAAGTGCCAATAAATGGTCATAAGTTTGATTTTGAGTTGGTTGGGAGGATTGACACTAAATACAAAAGAGTCAACGTAGGAAATATTTTTGAGAGATTGAAACATGGCCCAAGTCAAGGCAGCAATACCAACAACGATGTGTAAAATATGCAGCCCTGAAAGCAAATAGATAAAGCCCGCCGAAGGATTGTTGATGGTCGAAATACCTGCTTCAATGAGCTGTTTCCAACCCCAAAATTGAAGAATAATAAAAAGTATGCCCAACATCAGCGTAGCACCCATGTACATCCTGAATTGCGAATATCGGTCGGTACGGAAACAATGATTGGCCAAATGCAGTGTCAAGCTACTGACCACAATGGCCAGCGTACTGACCCAAAATAATTGGGGAAGAGGGACATCAGTCCAATAAGCACCAACAGATTTTCGCATGACATAAACCCCGAGCAAAACAGTAAAAACCAATACGCTCCCCGCTATGCCCAGCCAAAGCATAAAATTGAACGGTTCACGCCGTTTTGTCAAACGATTTTCATTAACAGTGGATGCCTTAGCCATGTTGATTGTGTCCTGCAAACAGCCGCTTACAAACTAATAAAGCTCTCCTTGCCAAACGGTATAGGGAGCGAAAATGTTCTGTAAATCTGTTTCTTTCTCAAAAATACCATAAATTGTTGAACCTGAACCTGTCATACTGGAATAAATAGCACCTTTTTGGTACAATTTTTCCTTGATTTGGGGTAAAATTGGATATTTTAGAAAAAGTCCATCTTCAAAATCATTTTTTATGGAATTTCGCCATTCAGGCAGAGGGCGTTGCAAGGCTTCCATCAAATTTATTTCAGAGGTTCGGGGTTTTACGCCAGCATAAGCCTCCGCAGTAGAAATGTGTAGATTTGGATAGACCAAAACAATGAATTTGCCTTTCAGCGAAAGCGAAATATCAGCAAATTGATCTCCTTTTTCGTAGCAGAATTGCGGTTTATTTTCAATAAAAAACGCACAATCACTCCCCAGCCTCCTTGCATAGTTTTGCAAATCAGCAGGCGCCAATTGTAAATCGAAAATCTGGTTCAAGAGCTTAAGCACAAAGGCGGCATCAGCCGACCCGCCACCCATTCCCGCGCCAATCGGCACAATTTTGAGTAGGTGCATGGCTATAGAGGGAAGGGCAATGTCTTGTTTGAGAAGTTCGTAGGCTTTTATGCAAAGATTTGTGGCAGGGTCACCAGGAATATCAATCCCTGACGATGAAAAACTAAACTCCTTTGCAGGAATAATTTCCAGTACATCAGACCAACCAATGGGATAAAAACAAGAGGCAAGGTTATGAAAACCGTCATTCCTTTTCTCAATGATTTGAAGCCCAATGTTGATTTTAGCGTTAGGAAAGACAACCATAATTAAAAAGTAGTCAGGAGCGAGGAGCGAGAAGTGAGGAGTCAGGAGCGAGAAGTGAATCCAATTACTCACTACTGGCTCCTCGCTTCTGGATTAATAAAGCATCCGAAACTTGATAGTTTCTTCCATATTTTTGATTTCGTCCACAAACCCATCAATATAAGTCAGTTCTACATCCATAATAACATAGCCGATTTGGTCATTGGTTTTGAGGTATTGTCCCGTAATGTTAACATTGTATCGCGCAAAAATGTTGTTGAGCTTGGCCAAAATGCCTGGTACGTTTTTGTGAACGTGCAATAAACGGTGCGAGCCTTTGAGCAACGGCAGTTGCACTTCGGGGAAGTTGACGCTGCCCGTTGTGCTGCCATTGTTCACGTATTCCAAAAGTCGCTCTGGTACATAATGGCCTATACCCTCTTGTGCTTCTTCGGTACTACCTCCAATATGAGGAGTCAGAATAACATTGGGCAATCCACGTAGCTCACTCTCAAAGGATTCTTTGTTCGTCTTGGGCTCGTAAGGAAATACATCCACACCTGCACCCGACACTTTACCGCTTTTAAGGGCTTCGACCAATGCTTCTACGTCCACCACGTGCCCACGCGCAAGGTTCAAAAATACAACACCATCTTTCATCAGGCCAAACTCACGTTTGCCAATGACATTTTTGTTGTCTTTGCGCCCGTCAATGTGCATACTCAATACATCAGAGACTTGCAAGAGTTCATCCAATGATCTCAATTTCTTAGCGTTTCCAATCGGCATTTTGTCAACTACATCGTAGAAATAGACTTCCATCCCCAACGCTTCTCCGATGACAGATAGTTGCGTTCCGATATGACCATAACCTACAAGACCCAATTTTTTGCCGCGTACTTCAAAGCTATTATTCGCCGATTTATCCCATTTTCCAGCGTGCATTCCTACACTTTTGGTAAATACGTTCCGAATCAGCATAATCATCTCACCCACTGCTAATTCTACTACTGATCGGGTATTACTATATGGGGCGTTGAAAACGGCAATACCCCTTTCGGTGGCAGTTTTGAGGTCAATTTGATTTGTACCAATGCAAAATGCACCAATCGCAATCAAACGTGGGGCGTTTTCCAACACGCGCTTCGTTACCATAGTTTTGGAACGAATCCCCAAAATAGTTACATCTTTGATTTTTTCAATCAATTCATCTTCGTCGAGTGCACCTTTGATAAACTCTACGTTGAACCCTTGATCTTCAAAAGCCTGCCGCGCTACAGGGTGAACGTTTTCGAGCAATAAAATTTTGATGCGGCTCTTAGGGTAAGATTGCGAGCGGGGGAGATTGTTTAAAAACAAAAATTCATCCAATGAAGGCACAACGTGGTCGGCAACGTCTGTCACTTTTTTACGCTCAACGTTTTCGGTAAAGGCATAAAAACGAGTAGCCAAGCCCGAAGCACGAAGTTCATAGTCGGTGTAGCCATCGCCAATAGCACATACATCTCCTTCAAGATGAAGCGATTCGAGGAGCTTCACTTTACCTTTGTCTTTCGACAATACATTATTTTCGTCCACGCCAATAATGTTATCATCCTCATCAAACGTGAAGGTATTGGCATAGACATTCTCTTCTTTGAGCCCCAATTCAGTAACAATCGGCACAATAAATTCTTTAAAGCCGCTTGATACAATCAGAATGGAATCAGAATAGTCGTTTAAAAAAGCCCGATTACGAACAAAAGAGTCGGATATTTTGGTGCGCAAGAAGTCTATTAAAGCTTCTATGTGGGAGCGATTGGCCTGTAAAAGTTCGATACGGCTACGCAGACCTTCGGCAAACGACATTTCGCCGTTCATGCCTTTTTCGGTCAGGTCACGAATCTGT
The DNA here is from genome assembly GCA_039810845.1 of Runella sp. Lineage (GTDB taxonomy): Bacteria > Bacteroidota > Bacteroidia > Cytophagales > Spirosomataceae > Runella. The sequence goes on from JBDHXS010000135.1 coordinate 11,328, forward strand.
TGTACTACTTTTTCGCGGTTAGGATTGCCAGCGAGGGCAATGTTGGCCAATTCGTCCAAGCCTTCGACCTGCGTAAAAGTGCTGTCGAAGTCAATAACGTAATAGGTTTGTTCAATTGTGTTGGTGGTGAGCATTGAGCGGTAATTTGTTTTTATCGGTGGGTGTAAAAGGTATTCTCATTTCGCGTACAAATTTACCGTTCCTTTTTGGCATTTTTGCAGACTTGATAGAACAATTTCAAAACCTGCCTTTTGTATTCATGAAAATTCTCCATACCGCCGATTGGCATTTGGGTAAACGCTTAGAACAGTTTTCAAGACTCGACGAACAGAAAGAGGTCTTGGACGAAATTTGCGAAATAGCCGAACGCGAAGCCGTAGATGCGGTTGTTGTAGCAGGCGATTTATTCGATAATTTTAGCCCGTCTTCGGAGGCAATGGAGTTGTTATACAGTACGTTACACCGCCTTTCTAATTTTGGAAGTAGGGCCGTGATAGCCATTGCGGGAAACCACGACTCCCCCGAACGCATAGATGCGCCCGACGCGCTGGCGCGAGTTTCGGGAATTTTATTTGTGGGCTTCCCTAATGCTCCCATTCATCCTTTTGAAACCAAAAATGGCCTAAAAGTGACCAAAACCGACCGTGGTTTTGTCGAATTACAGCTTCCGTCGGTGGCCTGCCCGTTGCGGCTTATTCTTACGCCTTATGCCAACGAACTTCGCCTGAAAACGTTTTTGGGAGTGGAAAAAACGGAAGAAAACCTGCGCTTGATGCTTCAACAACACTGGCAACAACTGGCCGATGACTACTGCGACGATACGGGCGTGAACTT
>JBDHXS010000136.1:0-12134 GCA_039810845.1 Runella sp.
GTTGCCAATTTCATGGCCGTTGGCAACAGCCTGTATCCAGTCATCAAGCCGCTTACTAACCGCCGAAGTCAAGACAAAAAAAGTAGCTTTTATGCCATATTCGTCAAACAGTTTTGTACCAATATCCACCTGACTAAGGCGAGCATCGTCAAAACTAAGACTCAAGGCGGCTTTCTTTCCTTCAGGCCAAAATTGAACAGTGGGGTTTAGCTGATTTTGCCCCCAAGAATTTATTTCAAAAGCCGTGATTAGCAAGCAGAGATACGTCAGGCGTTTCATCGTAAAAGGTGATTGGTTCTGATTGTTTTTTAGTTAGAAAAGTAAGCGAAAGCATAAGTTACTTATGTTTTTTCTCACCAAAATATTCGTCACATATTCCGCCTATATTGCCCTCCTACCTGATATAACGCTGCTGAAATTTGCCCCAAGGTGCACACTTTGGTCACCTCCATAAGGCTCTCAAAGAGATTGCCATTTTGAAGAGCTACTTGTTGTAATTGCGCAAGTGCTTGTTTCGCCGCTATTGCATTTCGTTCTTGAAATGCCTTGCGCGAAGCCACAGCATATTGTTTTTCTTCATCATTTGAGCGAATCACTTCCACAGGCAGAATCGTAGGCGAACCTTTATCATCTAAAAACGTATTGACACCAATAATAGGCAATGCACCTGTATGTTTCTGCATTTCGTAGTACATAGATTCCTCCTGAATCTTGCTGCGCTGATACATCCGCTCCATAGCCCCCAATACGCCCCCGCGCTCATTGATACTCAAAAATTCCTGATAGACTGCTTCTTCGACCAAATCTGTCAACTCTTCCACAATAAATGCCCCTTGCAACGGATTTTCGTTTTTGGTTAAGCCAAACTCACGGTTAATGATCAACTGAATCGCCATAGCCCGGCGTACACTTTCTTCCGTTGGTGTGGTAATAGCCTCATCGTAAGCATTGGTATGCAGCGAGTTACAGTTGTCATAAATCGCCAACAACGCTTGCAACGTAGTACGAATATCATTGAAAGCAATCTCCTGTGCGTGTAGGCTACGCCCCGAAGTTTGAATGTGGTATTTTAGTTTTTGGCTGCGGTCGTTGGCTTTGTACTTATTTTTCATGGCTTTGGCCCAAATCCGTCGGGCTACTCGCCCCAAAACGGTATATTCAGGATCCATGCCATTGGAAAAGAAAAACGATAAGTTAGGCGCAAAATCGTCAATGTGCATTCCACGACTGAGATAATATTCCACAAACGTAAAACCGTTGGACAACGTAAACGCTAACTGCGAAATAGGATTAGCACCCGCTTCTGCGATATGGTAACCCGATATGGAGACAGAGTAAAAATTGCGTACCTGATTATCAATAAAATATTGCTGAATGTCGCCCATCATTTTGAGGGCAAACTCCGTACTAAAAATGCAAGTATTTTGGGCTTGGTCTTCTTTCAAAATGTCGGCTTGCACCGTGCCACGTACTTGACGCAAGGTTTCAGCCTTGATTTTTTGATAGACCTCGGCAGGCAGTACTTGGTCGCCTGTGGTACCGAGTAGCTCCAAGCCAAGGCCATTGTTGCCTTCGGGAATAGCCCCCCCGCCCCAATGGGGAGCTACTCCCTGCTTTTTATAAAGCCCCCATTGGGACGGTACGCCGCGCGGGTTTGGGGGCTGTTCGTTCAGCCACTTCTCACACTGTTGGTCGATGGCAGCGTTGAGAAAAAAAGCCAAAACGATGGGTGCGGGGCCATTGATGGTCATGGAGACCGACGTACTGGGATCACAGAGATCAAATCCACTATAAAGTTTTTTGGCATCGTCGAGTGTGCATATGCTTACGCCAGAATTACCTACTTTGCCGAAAATATCAGGCCGAAAATCAGGGTCTTCGCCGTAGAGTGTCACCGAGTCGAAGGCCGTTGATAGGCGTTTGGCGGGCATATCTTTCGACAAATAATGAAAGCGTCGGTTGGTGCGCTCGGGACCACCTTCGCCCGCAAACATTCGCGTGGGGTCTTCACCTTCGCGTTTGAGTGGAAACACACCCGATGTATAAGGATAATCACCTGGCACATTTTCGGTAAGTAACCATCGTAAAATATCGCCCCAATCGTGGTATTTAGGTAGAGAAATTTTAGGAATTCTAAGATGCGATAAGGTCTCCGTCCATAATTCCTGCTCAATAATTTTGTCTCTGACTTTAAATTGGTATTTGTCAGCGCGGTATTTTTTGACGGTTTCGGGCCAAGTCTCAAGCAGTCGCTTGCAATCATAATGAAGTCGAGCTTCTAACTCGGTATAAATAGCTTTGAGGGCATCAACTTTTTCAAAATTCTGAAACTTCGACAGAGTTTTGATAGTACCATCCAACTGATATAACTGCCGTGCTAAGGCCGATTGATCATTTACAAACTGCTCATATACACGCGCATTTTCAACGATTTCGGCCAAATAGCGTACACGGTCAGACGGGATAATGGTATTGGTGATTAGTGACTGGTCGTTAGTGATTGGTTTTAACAGTTTTGTAAATAGCTTTCCGTTCGTCCAGTCACTGTCCCATTTTCGATTTTCGAGTGCCGATCGCTGATTGCTGACTGCCAATTGCTCACTGCCTAATGCCAACCTCCTACTACCAACCCCTTCCAACAGTTCCATCACTTTTATGTACAAGGAATTCATGCCTGCGTCATTGAACTGACTGGCCATCGTGCCAAAAATCGGCAATTGGTCGTCAGGTATGTCCCAAAGATTATGATTGCGGCGATATTGTTTCCTCACATCGCGGAGGGCATCAAGCGAGCCACGTTTGTCAAATTTGTTAATCGCAATCACGTCCGCAAAGTCGAGCATATCAATTTTCTCCAACTGCGTGGCAGCACCGTACTCTGCCGTCATCAAATAAAGCGAAATATCTGAATGTTCGGTAATTTCTGTATCTGACTGTCCAATCCCCGATGTTTCAACAATAATCAAATCAAAATGAGCGGCTTTACATATCTCAATGACTTCTTTTACGTGCCGACTCAACGACAAATTAGACTGCCGCGTAGCCAATGAACGCATATAAACTCGTCCCTTGGCAATGTCGGGGTGAATGGCATTCATACGAATGCGATCACCCAAAAGCGCCCCACCTGTTTTACGTTTAGAAGGATCTACAGAGATAATAGCGAGGGTTTTATCTTCAAAATCCAGCAAAAATCGCCGTATCAACTCATCTACCAACGACGATTTCCCGGCCCCGCCAGTGCCTGTAATGCCAAGTACGAGCCCCTGCCCTCCAACCCCCAATGGAGGAGTGTATATACCGCTTTCAGCTTGAGAAATCATTCGAGCAATTGACTGATGATTAGACGTTTTCACCTCTTGCTCCAAATCAAAAACTCCCCCATTGGGGGACGGAGGCCTGCTACAATGATTTAGTAAATCATCAATCATCCCCTGCAAACCCATCGCTCTACCGTCGTCAGGCGAATAGAGACGTGTGATACCATAGGCGTGGAGTTCAGCGATTTCGGTGGGCAGGATAGTCCCACCACCACCGCCAAATATTTTGATGTGACCCGCGCCGCGCTCTTGCAGGAGATCATACATATATTTAAAAAATTCAACATGCCCACCCTGATAGCTCGTGATAGCGATACCCTGCGCATCTTCCTGAATGGCACATTCGACAATCTCTTGAACCGAACGATTGTGTCCCAAGTGAATCACTTCTGCACCTGACGCCTGCATGATGCGTCGCATAATGTTTATCGCAGCATCATGGCCATCAAAAAGGCTAGCTGCTGTGACGATACGAATACGGTACTGAGAAAAGTAGTTTTTTTGCGTAACGAGTTCCATGAGTTTTCATCTAAAATCTTTAACTAAGATAAACTTAGACCTAAATACTTACATCTGCTTATGCAAAATACTTTTTTCAGCTACATCTCACGATACCATAACAATAAATTTATTTTGGTCTATGACTGTGGGCTACACAGCAAGAGTCGAGTTCGGCGAACATAATGAAGAAAAAAAATCTAAGATAGCTTCGGCAAAGTAGCTAACTTGAACACACTAGAAACGTAAAAATAAACACACTTGGATACACTAAAGAAGCAAAATTAATCAAAAAAGCCTGATAATCAAGCGATTATCAGGCTTTTTGTGTTTGTTGCTCCCGAAGCTGGACTCGAACCAGCGACCCTCTGATTAACAGTCAGATGCTCTAACCGGCTGAGCTATTCGGGACTGTTTTCCATTGTCGTTTCCGATTTTGGTGGTGCAAAAGTATGGGTTTTAAGAATTACAAGCAAGACTTTTTTTAGAAAATTTCATCTTTTTATTCCTTTCAAATCCACTTATTGTTACTTTTTGCTTCAAAATCAGACTTTTACACTCTTTCCAAAATTAACTCTTTGATTCGTTGTGCATCTCCTTTTGTGAAATTTTCGATGACAATTTCGGGCCTTGCACGTGGAATGACGCGTATAGTGGCAAAAAACATCCCGCTGTCAATCTCAACCCCAGAGATGTCACTGTAAAAAACAAACTGTTCAGTGCCACCAATCAGTTTTTTCATTTTAAAACTAACCCCTTTTTCTGTCAAATGTACTTCATTAGGACGTACGGGATCTTTGATACTACTTGATTTGAATGTTTCGTTCATGGTATTTTAAAGATTTATTCGCAGTTTTTTAGCCACCACCAGCTACGTAAACTATTTTCTTCGTTTCAAAAAAGTCCTCTTCAAACAATTCATACAACTCAAAAATACGGTATTTGCGCTTGAGCTCGGCCATTTCTTCATCTAAGTCACCTCCCTTCAATGCTAAAACTCCATTTCGGATAGGATGTACATGATTACGACTGATTTTGTGCTGTACCCAGCTGTATAGCGGAGTAATACGAGCTACGGCACGAGTGACTACAAAATCATAATCACCATCAGCTTGTTCTGCTCGACAGTGTTCAGCTCTTACATTAGTTAAATCTAACGCTTTGGCAACTTCTTCTACAACCTTAATTTTTTTTCCAATACTATCCACCAAATGAAATTCGGCCTCAGGAAACATAATGGCCAGAGGGATACCTGGAAAACCTCCGCCTGTTCCTACATCCAAAATACTGGCAAACTCTCGGAATTGTACTATTTTGGCAATACTTAAAGAATGTAGTATGTGACGTTCGTAAAGGTTTTCAACATCTTGCCGTGATATAACATTGATTTGAGCATTCCAATAAGCATATAATTCACCCAATTGTCCAAATTTGTCTTTTTGAGCAGGAGTCAATTTGGGAAAATATTTTTTTATAATTTCCATTGTAGTTACCTCCATCTTACTTTTTTTCGACGATTCATCCACATCACAAAGGACATAATAACGTAATAAATAAACAAAACAAAATCCATAAATGGGATTGCATACCACCCAACCGACTTGTAAAGCTTACGGGTAGCAATTCCCAGTATAATCCATTGAGCGAAGAGACGAATCGAAAAAACGCCCCCTATTAGAATAGCATGACTAAATTGATTAGGAAAAGCCAGCCCCCACCAAACAGCTAAGCCAATGAATAGCATCCAAGTCAGTATTTGAGTACCAGTCAATAGGGCTAAGCGAATTTTATTAATAGTCTTATAATGTTTGCTTACAGACAAGTGTCGTTTTTTTTGCCAATACCAGCTCTGCCAAGTTATTTTAGGGATTGAAACCATAAACGTATCTGGGTCAATACAAACTGCAGTATTTTGACGGTTTGCGATTTCATTCATCAATAAATCATCATCGCCACCAGTGATGCGCAAATGGGTATAAAAACCTTTATTCTGCAAAAATAATGATTTACGATACATAAGATTCCGACCCACTCCCATGTAAGGGTTGCCTGACAGAGCGAATGAAAGATACTGTACTGCTACATAAAAAGTTTCAAAACGAATTAGGCGATTGAGGAATCCACTACGTTTTTCATAAGGAGAAAACCCTAACACAATTTGTTTTTCGGTGGTTAAATGGGATGCCATGCCCTTAATCCATTGGTCAGTGGTAGGGCGGCAATCGGCATCAGTTAATAAAACAACATCATGTTTTGCACTTCGAATACCAGTGGTGATAGCATATTTTTTCGGGGTTACGTGGTCATATTCTTGTTCGATATGAATAAAACGGACTTTCTCCCATTCTTTAGCCTCAATATCGGCAAATTCTTCGGTACCATCCCAAGAACGATCGTTCATCACAATGACTTCATAAGCAGGATAATCTTGCTCGTTGAGCATTGGCAATAGTTCGCGTAGATTCTCTAATTCATTATGAGCACATACGATTACTGTAACAGGAGGATAATACGATGGTATATTGGGCTGTCGTTTGAAAAGCAATCTCGTAAAGACCAATAAAATGTAGTACAATTGTACCAAAGTTACTGAAGCAAAAAGACCCAGTAGAAGGTAAAAGACAGGATAAGAAAGCCAATCAGAGAAGTAAAATATATCCATGCAGTCGTAAAAAGTTTGCAAATATAAGAGGGGATTTTGGCATACTGAAAGTTAAAAACTGGATAAACTGGTGAAGCCCATTATTTTTGCAAAAAAATTCATTAATTAACGTACTCAATAGGGATTTCCCGAATCTATTTTTAATGACCTTTGATTTAATTACTAAAGATACTGCTACCAAAGCTCGTGCAGGACTCATTCATACAGACCATGGTACAATAGAAACGCCAATCTTTATGCCTGTTGGTACTGCTGGTACGGTGAAAGCAGTACATCAACGCGAGTTGCACGACGATATAAAAGCTCAAATTATTTTAGGTAATACATATCATTTGTATTTACGACCAGGGCTTGATATTTTAGAAAAAGCAGGAGGCTTACATAAGTTCAACGGCTGGAATAAGCCTATTTTGACCGATAGTGGTGGTTATCAAGTCTATTCTTTGGCGGGTACTGGCAGAAAAATTACGGAAGAAGGGGTAAAATTCAAATCACACATTGATGGTTCAACTCACTTTTTTACGCCCGAAAATGTCATGGATATACAGCGTAGGATTGGAGCAGATTTTATTATGGCTTTTGATGAATGTACACCCTACCCTTGTGACTTTTCGTATGCACGCCAGTCTATGGAAATGACTCATCGCTGGCTTCAACGTTGTTGTAACCGATTTGATACAACCAAGGCACAGTATGGTTATAGTCAAACTTTATTTCCAATCGTACAGGGTAGCACTTATAAAGATTTAAGAAAGCAATCAGCAGAAGTCATAGCAAGTATGGGCCGAGAAGGGAATGCTATTGGTGGGCTTTCAGTGGGCGAACCTGCCGAAGATATGTACGAAATGACTGAGCTGGTATGTGATATACTTCCTATTGATAAACCCCGTTATCTGATGGGGGTAGGAACTCCCGAAAATATCTTAGAAAGCATCGCATTAGGTATAGATATGTTCGATTGTGTATTGCCTACGCGCAATGCGCGCCACGGTATTTTATATACTACAAAGGGGGTCATAAATATTCGCAATGAGAAATGGAAAGATGACTTTAGTCCAATTGACGAAAACTTAGGAGGATATGTAAGTATGTTTTATACCAAAGGATATTTACGGCATCTAATAAAATCCGAAGAAATATTGGGGGCTCAAATAGCCAGTGTTCATAATTTGACGTTCTATTTGTGGCTTGTAGGCCAGGCACGTAATCAAATTATCACTGGTACATTTGCTCAATGGAAGATTGAAGTTTTGAAAAAAATTACCCAACGGCTTTGAAAGTTGGCAGAAAAGAATTTTCTTTAGAGAGTCAAAACATTTTTGAAATAAAAATTGAATCCATACTTTTGTTGGCGAATCTGGTCAGGAAAGACTACTTTTGCAATAAGTAGATTTTGTAGAAGTTATAGATAGTGTGACACGTATCCCCCTTATTCAACATTACAAAAAAGTTTATTATGAAAAAAGTAATTCTGCTTATTACGTTCTTATTGTTAGGATCATGCTTGCTTGAAGCCCAGGCACAGTATAATCCGAAAGCTCCTTATGAAGGTCCTTACAAGATGAACACTTGGTCTGTAAGCGCTTATGTAGGTCCCAGCCAGTTTTATGGTGACTTGCGTCAGTATGATTTTTGGCCCGTAGGTACCAATAATTTTGACAGCCGCTCAGAACGTGGCACTATGCACGTCGGATTATCTCTGGGTAAGCAGCTTACTTATCTATTTGGGGCAAGATTAGATGTAGGAGGTGGGAATTTGAAAGGAATGAAACGCCGTCTCTATCAATCTTATTTCAATGCTAATTATTTTCAGGCCGATGTAGCAGGTACTGTGAATCTAAAGGGATTGCTTTTTGGCCCCACCAAAATGAAGCGTTGGAAAATGGATGTTTACGGAGGAGCTGGGCAAATTTGGTTTAGATCAACTGCTTATTCCCTTGGTTCAGGACGCCTGCAACGCCGTTCAGATGATTCTCCAACATTGCGTAATGACATTACAGCACTCAATAAAAAAGCTTCTGGTTACACACAGGAATGGGTAATCCCTGTAGGATTTACTACGTCTTATGAATTGACTAAAAACTTAGATTTAGGCATAGATTTTCGTTTGAATAATGTCAATACGGAGAAATTGGATGCTACTGTAGGTGGAGATCCTTCTGCTATTTACGATGGTGGTGAGGGTGGTCGCTTATATGAAGGTGGTACCCCTAACAGTTTTCTTGGCACTCCTAAAGGAAACTCAGCACTCGACAAATATGGCTTCTTTGCCGTAAGTCTAACCTATAAATTAGGAAAGAATCCACTTCGTGTTGAGAAGAAAAACGGTAAATGGGCGTACGATTTCAATGCACTTGATGCTGGAAAAGGCTTCTATCATTTACGTTACACTGACCCCAAATTGTTGGTTAAACCTCCAAAAATTCTATCATTGGCTGAGATTGACTCTATTGCGAAAGCCAATAAACCTAAAGAAATCGACCCTCGTTTGTTGATAGATACTGATAATGATGGAGTATCTGACTACTTTGACAAAGAACCTAATACGCCTGCTGGAAGTATCGTAACAGGAGCTGGGCAGAAAATCGACTTCGATAAGTATGTCAAAGATGCCCTTCCTGGCATGGCTTGTTCAGAAATCTTTGCCAACGTATTATTTGATACCGACAAGGCTATCATCAAACCAGAATTTTACGACTTGTTGAACAAAGTAGTAGAGTTGATGAATAAAACACAGTGCCGCTTACAAATGGCAGGTCATGCTGACCGTCGTGCTTCTGACCGCTACAACGTAGCCTTATCAGAACGCCGTGTCAATGCTGTGAAACAATACTTGACCCAAGCAGGTTTGAAAGATCCAAATCGTATTTTGGTGGATGCTTATGGCTCATTCAAACCAATCGCAGACAACGGAACGGTAGAAGGTTTGAAGAAAAACCGTCGTGTAGAATTGAAACTAATGCCATAGGTACTTACAATACCTTCAAACGAAATGACCCTGACACAAAATGTCAGGGTCATTTCGTTTGGTACTCAGCAAAGTAGTATGCTATATTTGTGGCTTCATTAGTAATCAAAATGTACCAACAACTTCTCAAAAAAGAAAATCAGATAGCGGTTATCGGCTTAGGTTATGTAGGATTACCCATTGCTTTAGAATTTGCTAAATATTTCCGAGTTATAGGTTTTGATATTAATCAAGACCGAGTTGCGATGATGCAACATGGCATAGATCCTTCTCAAGAGTTAGATTCATCCGTTTTTCAGGGAAAAAACATCACTTTTACTGCAAATTTGGAGGATTTGTACCAAGCTCATTTTTTTATTGTTGCTGTTCCAACTCCCGTTGACGAATATAAAGTACCTGACCTCAGACCCTTGATTGGAGCTTCGCATACGATTGGGAAAGTTTTAAAAAAAGGAGATTATGTTATTTATGAGTCAACAGTCTATCCAGGTTGTACAGAGGAAGATTGTTTGCCTATACTGGAGAAAGAATCGGGACTAAAATTAGGTCAAGATTTTAAAATCGGCTATTCTCCCGAACGTATAAATCCGGGAGATAAAGATCGTACCATCGACAAAATTCTCAAAATTGTATCTGGTAGCGATGCTGAGGCTTTAGAAGAAATTGCCCAAGTGTATAGGCAAATTATCACGGCAGGTATTTACAAAGCCCCCACCATCAAAGTAGCCGAAGCAGCTAAGGTAATTGAAAATACTCAACGTGATTTGAATATTTCGCTCATGAATGAGTTGGCGATTATTTTTGACCGCATGGGTATTGATACCAAAGACGTCATCGAAGCCGCAGGTACCAAATGGAATTTCATCAAACTATATCCAGGATTGGTAGGAGGGCACTGCATCGGCGTTGATCCTTATTATTTGCTGTATAAGGCCAAAAAGTTGGGGTATGACCCACAGGTAATCCATAGCGGACGACGTATCAATGATGGAATGCCTGCTTTCATTGCCAAGCGTCTGGTACAAATGCTGATTCAGAAAGGGAAAAGCCCTCAAAACGCTAAAGTACTGGTAATGGGGATTACTTTCAAAGAAAACGTATCTGATATTCGTAATTCAAAAGTGGCAGATTTGATAAAAGAACTGATGAGTTTTTCGATTAATGTTCACATTGTTGACCCATATGCTTCGCCTAATGAAGTAGCACACGAATATGGTCTTACGCTGATGGATAAACCATCCGATGATTACAATGCGGTCATTGTTTCGGTAGGCCATGACGAATACAAAACATTAGATATTAATTACTTTCAACAAATTATGAAAGAATCTCCGATTCTGATGGATTTGAAAGGAATGTATAAAAATACGGACGAAAAATTAACTTACTGGAGACTTTAAATTTAGTCCACAGTTTATAGTCCACAGTTTATAGTTTATAGTCCACAGTAATTTTCTGTTGACCGATGACTGCCAACTGTTGACTGTTGACTGTTGACTGTCAACTATAAACTTTAAATGTACGACTATCTCATTGTAGGCGCTGGACTTTTTGGAAATGTATGGGCGCATGAAGCTACTAAACGTGGAAAAAAATGTTTGGTGATTGACCGCCGAAATCACATCGGTGGAAACACTTATTGCGAAAACGTAGAAGAAATCAATGTGCATTATTATGGAGCACATATTTTTCATACCAACGATAAAGAAATTTGGGACTATGTCAACTCGTTTGTGGAGTTCAACCGCTATACCAATTCTCCAGTAGCTAATTACTATGGAGAACTGTATAATTTGCCGTTTAATATGAATACTTTCTACCAGATGTGGAAAGTACGCACTCCCGAAGAAGCTAAAGCAAAAATTCAGGAACAAATTGATAACGCCAATATCAAAGATCCCAAGAATCTGGAAGAACAGGCCATTTCTTTAGTGGGTACAGATATTTACGAAAAACTAATCAAAAGCTACACTGAGAAACAATGGGGGCGTAAATGCGTGGATTTGCCTTCATTTATTATCAAACGCCTACCTGTGCGGTTTACTTTTGATAATAATTATTTTAACGATCGTTACCAAGGCATTCCAATTGGTGGTTACAATAAGCTTAATGAAAAGCTGTTGGAAGGTAGTGACGTGCGTTTAGGAGTGGATTATTTTGAAAATAAAGCTGAATTAGATGGTTTGGCTAAGCAAATTGTCTATACTGGCCAATTAGACGAATATTTTGGCTTTAAGCTGGGTTATCTTGAATACCGCAGTTTACGTTTTGAACATCAAACGCTTGATACACCTAATTATCAAGGCAATGCCGTAATGAATTATACCGATGGTGAAACGGCGTTTACGCGGATTATAGAACACAAACATTTTGAGTTTGGTACGCAAGAAAAAACGGTCATCACCCACGAATACCCCCAAGAATGGACACCTGGACAAGAGCCTTATTATCCTGTCAATGATGATAAAAACGACCGTTTACTGCGCGAGTATCGTAAACTAGCTGAAAATGAATCAAATGTGATTTTTGGTGGGCGCTTGGCTGAATATCGCTATTATGATATGCACCAAGTAATTGGTTCGGCACTAAAAAAAGTGCGTACACATTTTGGAGAATAAAAAAAAAAGGGTTATATTCGTACAGTTCTTTGCGTAAGTGTTTCTCGTCGTCCAGTACTTTTATTTTA
>JBDHXS010000137.1:0-12129 GCA_039810845.1 Runella sp.
TGTTCTAAAATAAAGCTCCGTTCGATGATGTTTTTTACATTCCGTTTTACATTTATTTCAGATACGTTCTCGACGAATTCTTTATTTTTAGAGTTTCGATTTTGTTTGGTTTCATTTTCTTGATAAACAGCAGGTTGAAGTTTAGCTAAAAGCTCTGTCAAATTACCCATTTCTACATGATCACAAGCTCCCTTTATAGCGCCACACTTAGTATGACCTAACACCACAATCAATTTTGACCCAGCCAATTTACAAGCAAATTCCATACTGCCTAAAATGTCGGTATTTACAATATTTCCAGCAATTCTTACGGAGAAAATATCTCCTAATCCCTGATCGAAAATAAGCTCTGCCGAAGTCCTACTATCTATACAACTAAGTACGATTGCAAAAGGCCATTGTCCTTCACGTGTGTCATTGACTTGTTCCAATAAATCTCGTTGAACTTTTAAATTGTGGATAAACCTTTCGTTCCCTTCCTTCAAAATTTCTAATGCTTTTCTTGGCGTCAAGTTGGCCTGAGTTTCTTTTGTATGCGCTTTCATTGTTAAATTGCTTTTTGTTGTGAATATGAGTTTAATGTCCTACTACCCCTTTAAATTCAGGAATATCCCTAAGTTCTAAAGTAATGCCTTTCAAAACAGCAGTTTCTCTAAAATTGTAAATGATTTCAAGTACGTCTAAATCAATATTATGCGACTTGCTTCCATCTATGATTACGGTTGAATTTTCAGGTAGTTTATCTAAAGTAAGCGTAATTGCACCCTTGTTAATAAACGTCACGTCTTCTACCAGCTGAATTGTGATCACTGGATTATCTTGACTTCCCGATTGTTTGAAATAATAAGCACGTTTGTAGTTATTTCGTAAAATAAAAAAGATTGAAATAGCCATACCAATACCAATTCCCTTCAATAAATCTGAAAATAAAATGGCGATAATGGTAATGATAAATGGCAAGAATTGATCCCAACCCAATTGATACATGGACTTGAAAAGGGAAATTTTGGCCAGTTTGTAACCTACAACCAACAATACCGCAGCTAAACAAGCTAAAGGAACTTTATTCAAAAGGCCAGCAAAGGCTACTACACTGATTAGTAGGAAGACTCCGTGAATAAACGCTGACATTTTGCTTCTTCCTCCTGCGTTGACATTGGCCGAACTACGTACAATTACCGCTGTTAAAGGCAACCCTCCCAATAATCCTGCTATGATATTGCCTGACCCTTGTGCCACTAATTCTCTGTTAGTAGGTGTATTTCGCTTGAAAGGATCCAGTTTGTCGGTAGCTTCTACGCTTAATAGAGACTCTAAACTCGCCACGATTGCAAGTGTAACAGCAGTAAGCCAAACATTTATATTGGAAATAGAAGCAAAATTGGGTAATGTAAACTGCCCTATAAATTCAGGAATTGAGTTAGAAACAGGCAACTTTACTAAGTGATCACCTTCCAACACAAATATCGGATTCATCCCCTTGAAAACTTCATTAATCACCACTCCTAAAATCACCACAACCAATGCCCCAGGTACGAGTTTAAAAAAGGCAATCTTTTTCAGAAATGGTTTATCCCAAAGTATCAAAATCAATAGCGACAGAGTCGAAATTACAATAGCTCCAGGATGAATAAAGTTGATGGCATTGAGCAGTTCAGAAAAGGTATTTTCGCCGTCCATTTGAATAAATTCAAAGTCACCCTCACTGTCTTTATCATAACCAAAAGCATGAGGTATTTGCTTAAATATCAATATTAACCCAATGGCTGCCAACATCCCTTTGATAACACTTGATGGGAAATAATGGCCAATAATGCCAGCCTTCAAAAGACCTAATATCACTTGAAGTACTCCTGCAAGCACTACCGCCAATAAGAAATTTTCAAATGACCCAAGTTGTTGAATTGCATTGAAGACTATTACGGTTAGACCTGCCGCAGGGCCACTCACACTCAGGGCTGACCCACTCAGTGCAGCAACTACAATTCCGCCAACAATACCCGTAATAATTCCTGAAAATAGCGGCGCTCCCGAGGCTAAAGCAATCCCCAAACATAGAGGTAATGCTACCAAAAACACTACTAATCCAGCGGGAAAGTCGTATTTTATATCTTTAAATAGATTTTTCATTTGATTGAAAATTTTCAAATCATAATAAACTGACAATCATTTGATTGTCAGTTATAGCCTTCAAAACAATTTGTTAATTAATTTTAATTCAGAAAGGAATTGTGTATTAACCTGCTTATGACTGACATCAATAGCCACCCCAACTATTAATATCGGACACTACAATGGAGAAAATAAGACAGTTTAATACTGGAGAATTTCAGGGGGAGGAATACTAATAGACGCAAAATATTCCGTAAGACGACTTACATAGAAAAAAGTTATAAGACTAACCGAAGACAAAGGAAGCCGAAATAATAGATAAGGAGTAAAATAAAATTTGTCGTCCCATTCGGTGTCTTCTTTATTAGTCTCACCATCAGTTTCTGTATCACAACCAGATTCTGGATAAGAACATTCTTGCTGTTCTGAAAGCAAGGTCTTTTTGTTGACAGTTATTAAAGGCTTAAAGACTGCCATAAAACCAATCATGGTACTAAAGAAAATCAATAAGAATTTTTTGTAATAACTCACTGTCAGACAATGGTTTTTGATCTGATAAGTATCTATTTGCAAAGGAGTTTAGTTTGTTATTCTAAAGTACATCCCTACAATTTGCTACTTATACTGTCTCAATGCGTGAGACAAACTTACAAAGTTATTAAGCAGAAAATTTCTTTTCTGGTTCATTTATTTCATGTTTTTATTGTATCATCCCCAATTCGGCTACTTTTCAATGCTTCTTTTTGTATTTTGCAATACAATACACTATACATTTAGCTGTGTCGCAATAGCTTCTTGAGCCATCGTAACAACCTCTTCTGCTGTTTTACCTTTAGGCTCAATAGGAGTAAGTGTTGTCCATGATAAACTTTCAAAACTATGAAGCGGGAAAATTCCTCTAGGGTTCATCTTGCCCGTATTTTTGATGGCAATAGGCACCACCAGCGCGTTAGGGGCTTTTTTGATAAGAATAGCCACTCCGCCCACGGCAAAAGGCTTGAGTACACCCGTACGTGAGCGCGTACCCTCAGGAAAAATCGCTGCCGAAAATTTAGTTTCTTCAATCAATTTGGCCAGTCTGGCAATTTCTATGATGGCCTGTTTACCATCTTGTCTATTAATCAGCGCTGCACCGCTTTTTCTCAGGTTGTAAGAAATACTCGGAATTCCTTTAGCCAATTCTATTTTTGACACAAAAAGAGGATAGTTTTTACGCAGGTACCAAATCATCCCTACAATGTCGAACATACTTTGGTGATTGGCAATAAATATCAAAGGACGGTCAGTGGGCAGCTCTGTTTGCGCCTTAAAATCTAAGCGTGTTCCTAATATCCACAGCCCATGCAACAAAAAACCATTGAGTCCATGTACAGATTTTTGGTGAATTTTTCGACCAAAAAAATTGAAACATACTACCTGAATTAAATGAAAAACTACCAATATTAAACCAAAATATAACAGGTAAATACTACTCAAAAAGTAATCAACAATTTTTTTCATTCGGAATATCTATGACTTTTTATGGGGCAAAATTAAGCAAACATTCTCCTTTTTCAGACATAACTTAGCACAACTAATCCCCAACTTTGTAAAAATTAATTTACCTTCGGGGAATTTTCCAAAAGCAAGCGCAATTTTAAATCCTCAATTATATGCAACTTCCCTCCAGCCGTATAGAGGTAATGAAATTTATCGGACAAAAGATTGATGAAGTCTATGATGAATTTCTGAAACCCATCGAAACCCTCTGGCAACCGTCTGATTTTTTGCCAGATTCGACCAATGAGAATTTTTTGTTGGATGTAAAACTCCTGCAAGAAGCTGCTCGTGAACTTTCTTACGATTACATCGCCGTACTCGTAGGTGATACCATTACAGAAGAAGCCCTGCCTACGTATGAATCTTGGCTAATGACTGTAGAAGGTGTAAATCAACAAGACCACGAACAAAGCTGGACCAAATGGATACGAGCTTGGACAGCCGAAGAAAACCGTCATGGTGATTTACTGAATAAGTATCTTTATCTTTCTGGACGCGTAAATATGCGGGCTATGGAGGTTTCGACGCAGTATTTGATTGCAGATGGCTTTGATATTCAGACGGGTACAGATCCCTATCGTAATTTCATTTATACGTCTTTCCAAGAGCTTGCTACCAACATTTCACATCGCCGTACGGCTACCTTGGCCAAACAATGCGGAAACAATCTACTCTCTAAAATGTGTGGAGTTATTGCTGCCGACGAAATGCGGCATGCCAAAGCCTATAAGTCGTTTGTAAATCGAATTTTTGAAGTAGATGCTTCTGAAATGATGTTGGCATTTGAAGATATGATGCGGAAGAAAATTGTGATGCCTGCACATTTCCTACGTGAGACAGGCGTCAAAATCAGCGAAACGTTCAGTCATTATTCGGATGCAGCTCAACGATTGGGGGTTTATACGACTTACGATTACATCGAAATCATGGAATCGCTGTTGGCAGATTGGCAAATTGATAAAATTACTGGCCTGAATGGCGCAGGTGAAAAAGCCCGTGACTATTTAATGGCGTTACCTGCTCGTTTGAAGAGGGTTGCCGAGCGAACCAAGGTTCCGCATTTAGACTATAATTTTAGTTGGATTTCGGCATAATTGAAAATTAGAAAATGTACTATTTTTTACCCCTGCCAAAGCTTAGAACTAACACCTTGCAGGGGTAATTTTTTTGCATATTTATCAAATCAAAACCTTCTTCTGTGCCGCAAATTTATGATTAGAAGTAGGTTTGTGGTTAGATAAACCTTCAACCCGAACCGTCCCTCCATTACGCTCATAATCATGCTGAAAATGATGTAAGCTTTCCATGACAGAATGGTCAACCAATCTGGTCTTTTTGAGATCTATGATAACATTAAATCCCGTAGGAATCTCTTCGAGTTTTCGTTTGATACCTAAGAAGTTAGAGAAAATCGCAGCCTTGTCAATTTCCACCAGATACGTATCTCCTTCAAATGAAACCACTGTTGGTGCTTTAAAAAATGAACTAATGGGCGTACCGTTTAAGGCATGGATAATCATTTTCAACAAAATACCTGCTGCAATACCTACCAACAAATCTTCGTACATGGTCAGAAAAATCGTCACTAAGAAAATCGCCAATTGCTCTTTACCAATTTTGAAAGTATGAAGAAATTCTTTGGGGTGGGCCAACTTGATACCCACCGTAATCAACATAGCGGCCAAAGCGGTATTAGGAATAAGCTCAATCAAATGAGAAGCCAGTAAAACAAACACCAATATAAAGAAACCATGAAAGAAATTGGCCCAGCGAGTTTTAGCCCCGTTGTTTACATTAGACGAACTACGTGCCACTTCCGAAATCATGGGCAAACCACCCAAAACTGCCGCTACTGTATTTCCGATTCCGACGGCAATTAGGTCTTTATTTGCATCCGATTTTCTTTTGTAAGGATCCAATAAATCAATGGCTTTGACCGTCAACAACGATTCCAAAGTACCAACCAAAGCAAACATGATCACATATTTGATAAAAATGCCTGTTTGGGCCACACCCGAAAAATCAACGTTTATTTTGATGTTTTCTAATAGATTTCCGATGTGAACCAGCGCATACGCAGGCTCGGTATGTTGAAAATCCATGATTAATTCGGCAGGAATGGCAATGATTAAAACCACCAACGGCGCAGGTACCATTTTAATGTACTTGTTCTTAATGTAAGGCCAACCCAACATAATAACCAAACTAACGACCCCAATCAATGTAGCTTTAGGGTCAAGATGAGCAATAAAGTTAGGGATTGATGACAATAACTCAATAGGTCCTTTGCCCTTTGTCATGGCCGGATTCACATCTAATAAAACAGGAATCTGCTTCGCAATGATGATTAATCCAATCGCAGCCAACATCCCGTGAATGGCAGATAGTGGGAAAAAATCGGCCAATTTTCCCAATTTTAATACCCCAAACAATACCTGAATAAGACCCGCAACTACCATAGCACCAAGTGCTAAGTGCCAGCCCGTTTCGCCGCCACCAAAGTCTGCTACTGCCCCCGCAACAATGACTATTAAACCAGCCGCAGGGCCTTTGATAGTGAGGCGAGAACCCGCTAATAAACTCACTACTAAGCCACCAATAATAGCTGTAATTAGCCCCATTAATGGTGGAAAATCTGATGCTTTTGCAATTCCTAAGCTCAACGGGAGGGCTAATAAAAATACAATAAAACCCGAGATTGCATCAGTCGAAAAACTTTCTTTCAAGCCAGCTAATCCATCTGCGGGAATTTTACTTTTGGTGGATGCCATATCTTTTAAATAGGTTGATTATGTGAGGATTAGCTAATACACCAATCCATACCACAAAATTGACTTGGCAGGATTAAACGGTTATTAAGGACACATTAAAAACAGGTTAAAAGAATATAAAACCCTACAAAAAATGATAAATTTAAAAACCCCTTTTGGGAGTTAAGGGCTACTAAGAAGAGCGATAGGCAGTTTCGTGATAGGTCTTGGTATGAGGGCCCAGAAAAAGACGGCCATAGATACGCACGATAGCAATCCCGCCAAAAACAAAGCTGAGCGAACTAAAAAAAGCCAATACTATTTGGTCTTCGTGAATATGACTAAACACTAAATCTTCACCAATGAAAGTAGGTGTAATCGGAAACCCCATCAAGCCCAAAGCAGACAGCAAAAACACCAGAGCAAGTTTTGGATGTTCGTAAACATGGCCTGCAAATTGGTTTAAGTCAATATCAGATTCAAGTTTTTTTAGTCTTCTCAAACATACATAGCCAGTAACTCCAGAAATCGCTACCCCACTCAGATAAAAAATGGCTTCTTCGATACTAAAATGCTCGTTGAAAGAAATAGCCAAAGCAATCCATAAATGATTCATAATCAACAATAACCAACTCATTTGTGGGCTTTTTCGCTCTGAATAAGACTTCAATACCATCAACAAACCTATCATCGAAAACACAACGGGCAAATAAAGATGACTTCTCGCTGGAAGCTTATCGTCGTTGAAATACGCAATGACTCCCATCAAAAAAGTGGGAATAAACAAAAATAGAAGGCGATTGTGTGTTAAAAAGTCAAGTTTTCTTCCAATACGCCGTAGCGGTTTCCAAACAATATAATTCATGAACGAATCTAAATTCCATTCTTTGAGGCTCAAGAGATAGATAGAATACTCAATTTTTTTTGGAAGAGAATCCTCAAAAGTGTGCTGACGAGGAACATAATTGTAAAACTGTTCACGAATTAAATAACTGACTACCGATGGTGAAACTAGCAGTTGATACGTTCGCAAAAAAGCATTACCCGCAAAGTGAATCAATGCAATATTCTCTAACCCAAGGGAGACTTCAATAAAAATCAACCCTATTTGGGCCGTTGAGGCATAAGCCACTTGACTTTTGACAGACGACTGTACTCGCGCAATGAGCGTAGCAATAATACTCGTGATAAGTCCCATCAAAAAAGTAAGAATTCGGATAGAGATTTGCTCTTCCCAAAAAGGAAAAGTGCGTAGCATGAGAAAAACCCCAAAATGTACCGAAAGCGACCCGTAAAAAATAGCACTCGACGGTGTGGGGCCTTCCATAGCCCGCGGCAACCAAGCCGAAAAGGGCAATTGAGCCGATTTGGCTGCGGCAGCCAACAAAATCATCAATGAAATAAAAATCCCTACCCAACTATGACCTTGGAGATGTTCGTGTACCAATTCATAATTGCGCAGTTTCAGAAACGTAATGTTTTCGTGCCATAAATGATGGCTGGCCCACATCGCTAAAATCAAACCCACATCGCCAATGCGATACACCGAAAACACCTTGATCGCATTCTTGACGGGTAGGTAACGGTCACGATAAAACGCAATCAACAAAAACGACGAAATACCGAGAATTTCCCAACCTACAAACAATGTCTCAAAGTTTCCCGAAAAAACAACAACGTTATAGCCCAAGTAAAAAAACAGAATCGTGTTAAAAAAACGCTTGTAGCCCATTTCGCGGTGCAAATAGGCACGACTATAAATAGTGACCAAAAAAGACAAAAAAGAACCCACCAAAAGATAAACAGCGGTGATTTTATCAAAACAAAAATCAATAAAAAACTCATATCCTACCGACTTGAAAAGTACAAAGTCCTTCAAATCAAGCGTAGGAGAACCATTTAAAATCCAATAGATAGAAAATCCTATTGAGCTGATAAAATGTAATCCTACTGTCACAAAAGCTATTCGAGAAATCAAGGCTTCGTTCGTGGAACGTGTCAGCAGACTAATGAGGAAACCCAGAAGTGGAATCAATATAAAAACATGAATGAATAGTATCATAGTAAATGCCTATTTGATGAAGTAAACGGGAAAGTTTTCCTGATGTGTCTCTAACAATTCTGAAATATCAGATACTGATTCAATCATCTCTTGAAGAGGCTTGTAGGTAATAAACTCGCCCTTTTTAAACCAATAAAAATCATGCGTTTCTGGCTCAACCACTACCAAATGAATCCATTCATTCGTAAACCACTCGTAAGTCGCCGCCGACCTTTTGATAGATTCTAATACCACTTCGGGGAAATGCTCTACAATCACCAACAACCGCAGCGGGTCGTGTACTTCAATCATTTGGCTGGGCAGACCTGGCCTCAAATCGCCATCAATGCCATTGGCTACCCCAAACAACCCCATTACATTATGAGCCAACTTCGTTCCTGCCCCCAATTTGGAATTATCAACTCGTGAGAAATAATATTCCAAATTGATGCCTCCACAAACAGGTGCCACAGCATTCAGAATCGTAGTGAGGTATTTACCTTCGGCATCTATCTGATAATCGTATGAATTCATAAATGACCGCCTGTCCAAAAACAAATTTTTTGACAATTCCCTTCTTCCTACCACACACAGCGCGTTGGTGGCATGATTTAGCTCGGGTCGAGGTTCAAACAACGACACCGAACGCCGACGAACTTTCTCATGAATTTTTTCGGGATTTAGTTTGGTATCAATAGATTCAAATCGTCGTGATCTTTCTTTGGCGTTGAAATCAAGTGCTTTTGTGAAAACTAAATCGTTTTGGCGATGTCCTTCGGCATTTTCAGGCGTTAAGGAATCAATATCATAAAAGGCAATTTCGTCGCGGGTAGTATCGTGTAAGGCCCCCACAAATCTTGTTTTTTGGGGAATTACAATGTCCCTTTCGCTCAAAAGTGTTCTTACTTTTGGGTGATTAGCCATAAAACTCACCACGCGAGCATTGACCGAACCTGGCCTTCCCGAACATGCGCCACAATCATAGCCTGCATAATGTGTATTGTTGACGCTTGTTGAACCATGCCCAACTATGTAAACGATGGGTGCAAAATCTTTTACCAGCCCGATACTCCGCAAAAGCCCTTCGACTCGCTGCGCCATTTCCTCTATCGTAAAACCTATCTGCAATCCATCTTCTTGATCATCAGGGCTTTTGTTTTCAATCGTTAACTCCGAAAACTCATCCATGTGTTTGAAAGACGAACTCGTAGCAGGACTCAAAGAAGGCCGAAAAATATTAAGCGCCAATTTTAATGCCGACCAAAATCCAAGGGTTTGAGAAATAAGCCAGCCACTCAGTAGGGTATGTGTATGTTTGGTGAAATGGAGGTCTCTTTCTCTTTTTTCTTTGCTGTCAATTTGTTCTTTAATCAAAAATTTAGGGGTTACAGGGGCAGGGCATTGTTTCGTCACCGAATTGGCGTGTTTGGGTTTGTAGTAAAACTCCACTCCAAAAAAGCCGGGTGTACCAAAAGTCTGACAATGGGGGTCAAATTGCTCGAGATAACGCCTTATCGAACACTCGCGATCATCAATACAAAACAACGCCTGAAAGCTCTTTTGGGCAATGAATCTTTGCTTGTCTTTTTCTAATTTGATTCCTGCCAATACTTGGTCATAAAAACTCCATTCAAAGGCGTCTTGCCAGATAGCAAGTACTTCATCCAGCTCGGTTTCGGGTACTTTTTCAAAAATAAAAATAGGTTTCTGCTCCAAACGACTCCCAAGTGGGGCCCAATTACCATCGTATTTTTCGTCGAGTGCATCTATTTCCAGCAACAGTTCAAAAATAATTAGCTCACGGAGTGTTATTTTTTTTCTATCCAAAAGCAATTGTGGTTGGTCTTCCACTGCCGATACCATCCCCGACCATCCTTGGTGGGCAAATTGCTGGTCAAAGAGATATTGCTTATACAGCGATTCATCACCCACTACCATTTGCAACAAATCAATGATTCTACAATTTTCGTTCAACAATAGCTTTTTAGCTCTTTCGGTCTTAAAAAAACTCGTAAACGTGTTACGTTCCATTTCTCTTATCGACGCCAAGAAACCTTTATGCGCCACTGGAAAACTCCAGATAGAGATTCCTTGGTCGAGATAACTACACAAAATCCTGAAAAGTAGAGGATGGACCAATAAGTCCATATCTATGCGATAGATTTTTTTCCAGTTTTCGCGTAAAAGGCCAATTCGCCCTTCAAGGGTTGAATCGTAGTGTTTTAAAATCATTTTGTCTTTCCACTCACCGAGTTGCCCGATTTCTTTTTTTTCTGAAATAACCCGCTCAAGAATAGCCTCGTTGATACGCTTATCTTTAAAAAGTGTTCGGTACTCGCTGAGAGAAAGAGAGACTTTATACCCAAAAATCGCTGAAGCATGGCGAATGGCTTTGTAGAAGCTTTGATGCTGAAAGGCATGAAGGGTATTGTGGTGAACAAAATCTTTGAGAGGAGCTTGGGCAGGCAAAAAGTGTTTTAATTCATGGAGGACTTCGTGCTCCTCAAAAAGTGCATGATGTGTTCTCATCCTGAAGATTGTGGCATTTTGTAGCTACAAAAGTCCATATACTTGATTAAAAGTAGGTTAATGGGAAATTAAAAACAAATTAAAAAGATAAAGAAGTTGTTTTTGTTATGTATTGAAATACAGGTAGTTATGGTAGGCTCTGACTGTTGGTTAGCTTAAGTAAAGTTCAATGGTAAAGAAAATCTTAGTTTTTGAAATCCAATTTTAAACCTACTGATGTATATATGTTTGAAATCTTCTGGAAGTCTATTTCACTACTAACATTGCCCCACAGGCCTCTCAAGTTAATGGCCTATTAATCTTTTAATTCAATTTGTACAGGGGCTTTGCTTCTGTCACATGAGGGGTAGTCAAAAACCTACAATAGAGTAGGCTATTGTCTAAATTTTTAACTTTTTCTAAAAAACAAATGAAAACGAACCTCGAAACCGTACAAACCATCTATGAAGCCTTTGGAAAAGGCGACATGCCCACTATTCTATCGTACATTGCCGATGACGTACAATGGGAGGTGTGGGCCGACAATTCTGCCCAAAAACACAACGTTCCCTGGCTAAAACCTCGCTATGGAAAAGAAGGCGCTATTGAGTTCTTTGGGATAGTAGCACAACTAAATTTGCTTGATTTTCAGATTATTTCCATAATGGATGGAGGCAGTAAAATAGCCGTAGAAGTGAGCCTTAGAACTGATTCAACACCATTGTGCGAAAGTTTTGCTGACGAGGAAATCCACCTCTGGACGTTCAATGAAGAAGGTAAAGTCATTAGGCTACGCCACTATGCCGACACCTACAAACATATTCATTCAATGAAACCCTAAAAGCTTAAATATCATTTCATCAACAAACTTTTAAATTTAAAAAACAAATGAAAAAGTCCTTCTTTATTAGCTTGCTAATGGAGTATTGGCAGGAAAAACCTTTGCTCAAGATGTCGAAACGATAAAAAAAGCCCTTCTTGATAGCTATACTGCCATTGAGCAAAAAGACTTTGCTCGATTTGCCTCACACATAAGTGACAATTGTATTGACTACGGGGCTGGCTCAGAGCCTGTTTGGGGAACAGAAGCAGTAGTAAATATGATGAAATCAATTTTTGGTGCCTTTTCTGATGTGGAGATTAAGGTAGAAGATATTGCTGTATTAGGCAATAAATATT